>NZ_JBEHZD010000576.1:0-4619 GCF_040240285.1 Streptomyces sp. HSW2009
GGCACGGGCGGGGGGGCGGGGGGCGCGGGCGCGCGGGGGGGGGCCGCCGACGCCTCGGGAGCGCCCGGAGGCGAGAGCATCCAGTCGTCGTCGCCACCGAAGCCACCCTGCGGCGGACCTGCGGGCCGACCGTCACCACCGTGCGGACCCGGCCCGTGCGGACCGGGAGCGTGCGGGCCCCCACCGTGCGGGCCGCCGGCGTGCGGCGGCAGGGGGGCCGGCGCCTGCGGGTCGCCGGGTCGGTTCGGCTGGTGCGGGCCCGGGTAGTCGGGGCCGGGCTGCGGCGGGCCCGGAGGCCGGGAGGACTCGGAACCGTGCGGGTGCGCGGGCTGCCCGTGCGGCTGCCCGGGGCCCGGCGGCGGCGGGAATCCGCCACCCTGGCCCGGCTGGCCGGGCGCGGGGGTGGGGCTGTACGGCGTGTACGAGGTCGCTGACTGGGTGATGAAGTTGTAGCGGCACTCCTCGCAGAACGGCGCCTGTGCCTCACGCGGCGTACGGCACTGCGGGCACAGCTCCGCCTGGAAGGTGGCGTCGGGCTGGCCACCGGGGTAGCCGTAGCCGCCCGGAGCACCGGGACCGCCCGGACCACCGGGCGGGGGCGGGGCGAAGGGGCTGGGGCCACCGGGAGCGCCAGGCGCGCCGGGACCGCCAGGGCCGCCGGGCGGCGGGAAACCGCCGGGGGCGCCGGGGCCACCGAAGGCACCGGGCGCACCGGGACCGTCGAACCCGCCCGGGCCACCGGGACGGTCGTAACCGCCGGGACCACCGGGACCAGCAGGCCCACCGGGCCCTGGCCGGCCGGGCCCGCTCTGACCGTCGAAGCCACCGGGCCCGCCGGGACCTGGCCTACCGGGTCCCCCCGGACCGTCGAAGCCGCCGGGACCGCCGGGCGCACCCGGACCGTCGAATCCACCAGGGCCACCAGGGCCACCAGGGCCGCCGGGCGCACCCGGGCCGCCCGGGCCGTCGAAGCGGCCGGGGACGGGGCCGGGCCCGGGACCACCGGGACCGTCGAAGCCGCCGGGCCCCGGGTGCCCCGGGTGACCAGGCTGACCCGGGTGACCAAGCTGGCCCGGGTGGGCGGGGGGCGCCGGAGGCTGCGGCATGCCCATCACGCCGGGCGGCGGCGGGGGCGGGGGAACGACGCCGGCGGGTGCGGCCGACATACGGTGGCCGCACACCTCGCAATAGTCCTCGGCCGACGACTGATGGCCGTTTGGGCAAGTCGGCATGTCGGTGATTCCCCCTCGTGTGCCGTTTCTTGGCGCTGGTGCTGGTGGAGCTGACGGAGCAGGTGGTTCGGGTGCCGGCCCGGGCCGAGGCGGCCGGGGCGCGACGGGTTCGTGTCGCTGTGCAGCGGTTCGCCCCCGACCGGCCGGCCGGGTTGCGCACCGCGTTATTTCTTTACGCGAACGGTCTTGGTGGAACGTGTTTCGAGCGTCATCTCGTCCGCGTCCTCCACCTTGGCCTTCAGTCGCACAGTACCTGTCACCGGGTCCACGACGTCCACCACCTTCGAAAGCAGTTTCGCGGTCTCGGCGTTCCCCAGGGCGTCCGCGAGCTGCACCGCGCGGCCCAGTTTCGAGGTCGCTCCGTCCCAGTCGCCCGCTTTGCGCGCGTCCAGGCCCTGCTGGATCGCCGCGGCCAGCTCGGCCTGCCCCGTGTAGTGCGCGACCTGCCGGTTGATCGAGGTCGATGCCTCCATGTCGGCCGTCCACACGGCCCGTACCAGCCCTTGCGCCAGTGGCTGCGGAGCGCCGCCGTCCGGGCTCGGCAGGACCAGCGCCACCCGCGCTGCCAGCATCTCCTGGCCGATGCCGGCGGACGGGACGCGCACCGCCACGTGGTAGTCGCGCGACTCGTCGCCCCACGAGCCGGTCGGGTAGTCGCCGGAGCGCGGCCCCGAGGCGGTGCGGCGGTGGGTGAGGTCCTCGACGCGGGGGGCGACCTGTTTCACGAATGTGACGTCCGTGCCCTGCGGGGTCCAGATGCGCAAAGCGACATCTGCCACTTCTTTCCCCATAGCGGACTCCATGATGCGGCGGAAGTCGGCCGCGAGCTCGGCGGGGTTCGCCACGATGTCGGCCGTGCCCAGCAGGGCCGAGGCGATGGCCTTGAGCTCCTTCACCTCCCAGTCGGTGCCGACGCCCCGCGCATCGCAGGTGAACCGCCCGGAACAGGCGTCCAGGGTGGCCCGCAGCGCCTGCGGCTCCTCGTGCTCGTTGCGGCCGTCGGTGAGCAGGATGCCGTGCCGGATCGCCACGTCCTCGGTGTGCAGCAGTTGGTCGGCCAGCCGCAGCCAGCTCCCGATCGCGGTGCCGCCGCCCGCGCTCAGGGTGCGCAGCGCGTCCTTGGCCGCGGCCCGGGTGCCCGCGTCGGCGCGGGCCAGCCGGCCGCCGCCCGGGTAGACCTCGACGGCCTTGTGCGTACCGGCGATCACTGCGAACGCGACCCCGTCCCGCAGCGTGTCGATCGCTGCCGCCGTCGCCTCCTGCGCGTTGTGCAGCTTGGTGGGCGGGTAGTCCATCGAGCCCGAGCAGTCGACCATGATGGCCACCGCCGCGCT
The DNA here is from genome assembly GCF_040240285.1 of Streptomyces sp. HSW2009. Taxonomy (NCBI): domain Bacteria; kingdom Bacillati; phylum Actinomycetota; class Actinomycetes; order Kitasatosporales; family Streptomycetaceae; genus Streptomyces; species Streptomyces sp. HSW2009. The sequence continues at coordinate 2,567 of NZ_JBEHZD010000576.1, forward strand.
CGGCCCCTGCCACCACGGCTGGGCGTCGCGCGGCCCGGCTTGGGAGGGCACCTGGTAGCTCGCGGTGCCCCCGCCGGTCGCGGTGACGGTGACGATCGCGTTCACCTCGCGCCCGCCCTCGGGCAGGAACTCGTTCTGGTACACGTCGACCGAGAACTGTGGCCCGTGCGACTTGGCGAAGTTGGCCATCTGATCCGCTCCTTGACGTCCGTGACGCTCCGTTGTGACCCATGAGGATGGGGGCGGACCGGGACGTACGCGCCGACGGCTCCCTGACTGCGTGCGGGTGTCCCCGTGATCCCCCGTGACGCCGCGGGGGCCCCTCACCCCCGCGGTATTCCGCGCTCCCGCACCGGGCACTGCCCGATCGGGTGCTCCTGTACGTGCCCCGCCGCACCGCGAACGGTGCCGACGGGGCCTTCCCCCGTTCCGCGGCCTGCGGCACCCCCCGGCGCCGACCGACCGCTGTGGGCCGCTGTGGGCGGCCCACCGTCCTCCTCAGACTGCTCTGAGCTGCCCCGATGCTGATCCGAGTAGTCCAGGGTTGTCCAGGGCTGTTCAGAGTTGTTCTGAGCTGCCGAGAACTGCTGAGAACTGATCAGTACTGCTTGATGACTTGCCTTGCTGCTGCTCAGCGCTGCTGAGAGCCGTTCCGGTGCGGCCTGGCGCCGCGCCGTGCTGCCCGCTGCTGCGCCGCGCGGCCTGGTGCTGCGCCGCGCTGCGCGGGGGCTCCCCAGCGCTCCGTCGATGCTGCCCGGTGTCGTCCGGTGCTGCCCCGCGCTGCGCGAGCGCTCCCCAGTGCTCCGCAGCGCCGTCCAGCCTCGTCCGCCGCCGTCCAGCGCCGCTCAGAGCGAGGTTGCCCGTCCCGTCGTGATCGGGAACGGCACCACGGCCACCGTTACGTTGTCGTGGCCACCACCTTCCAGTGCGAAGCCGACCAGGCTGCGCGCGCTCTCCATGGGCCGGGCCCGGGCGTGCGCCGGCACCGCGGCGGCCATCTCGGGCGCCGACTCGGCGTAGTTCCACAGCCCGTCCGTGCACACCACGACCACGCCGGGCCGGTCGGGCTTGAACGCGGCGGTGTGCGGCTCGATCTCGTACGCGTCGGCGCCCAGCCACCCCGTGATGGCGTGCGCCCGCTCGTCCGCGTACGCCTCCTCCTCGGACAGCAGCCCGGCCGCGACCATCTGCGCCGCCCACGAGTCGTCCTCGGTGAGCCGGGCGGCGGGCGTGGCGCGGTCGTCGGGGACCCAGTACGCGCGGCTGTCGCCGATCCAGCCGACGGTCAGGATGCCGGAGGCGACCACGGCACTGACGATGGTGCAGGCCGGCGCGTTCTCGTGGCGGTGCGGGTCGCGCTGGGCCGGGCGGGCCTCCAGGGCCAGCGCGCTGACCGCGTCGGCGGCGGCGATGATCGCCTCGTGCATGGCCTGCTGCGGGTGGGTGCCCTGCGGCAGCGCGGTCAGCAGCCGCTCGCCGGCCACCCGTGCGGCGGCGGCCGCCGCGTCGTCCGGCCGGGTGGCCGACGACACCCCGTCGCACACCACGGCGACCACCGCCGGCGACCCGTCGGGCAACTCCGCCTCGGAGAGCGTGAACGAGTCCTCGTTGCGGCGGTGCCGCAGCCCGCGGTCGCTGGCGGCGGCGACGAACGCCAACTCCTCTTCCATGTGGTCCCGTTCCCGCGGCTGGGCGTGCCCGCAGTTCTCGCAGTATCCGTCGTCGTCGATGGCGCCGGCCCGGCACTCCCCGCAGCGGCGCGGCTCGGTGTCCCGCGGCCCGGCACCGCCGGCCACCGCCGGCGCCACCGACGGCGCCCCGGCGCCGCGCCCCGGCCCGTCGGCCGCTCCCGCCGAGATGTCCAGTGTGGGCTCGTCCAACTCATCCAGCGCGTTCAGTTCGTTCAGCTCATTTGGTTCGTGGGGGGTGGGTGGTTCGTGCGCGGCGTACGGCTGCTGCTGCGGGTCGTACGGCCCGTGCGGCTGCTCTCGCCCGTGGGACGCGTACGCCCCGTACGGCTGCTGCGCCGCGGTCGGCGGGTGGCCCGGCATGC
>NZ_JBEHZD010000577.1:0-4610 GCF_040240285.1 Streptomyces sp. HSW2009
CCAGTATCGAGGGAACACACGTCGCCGTGTCCGCCCGCTCGCTTTGCCTGCACGGCGACACCCCGGGCGCGGCCGCCCCCCCCCCCCCCGGGCGGGGCCCCCCCCCCCGGGGGGGGGCGGGCGGGCCGGGGCCGGGCCCGCAGTCGACCGCCGGGCCGGTGTCGGATCAGCGCCGGGGGCGTTCGAAGGTCACGAGCAGCCCTTCCACGCCGCCGGGCCCGATGCGCCCCTTCACGTCGGCGGACGTGATCGCCTTGAGCTGCCAGCCCTCCGCCGCGTACTTGTTGAGCAGGTCCTCGACCTTGTCCGGCGACATCTTCCCGCCGATCAGCTTCTCGCGGATCTGGATCACCTTGTACTCGTACATGGCCGATGACCTTTCGTTGCGCCCGTGCGGCGAATCGGTGGGCTGAGCCCCTGTCGACGATCGAATCGATGCGCACGGTGACCGTTCGCATGCGATCTGATGCCATTGCCTGATCGGCGGTGTCAGGCTACGGGGCCGTGCAAGGGCCGTTGTCAGTGGTGAGTCGTACGGTGGTTCCATGCGGCCCGTATCTCAGATCCAACGCAAGGTGGCGCCCTTCGAGGTCGTCAGCCCCTACCAGCCGAGCGGCGACCAGCCGGCGGCCATCACCGAGCTCGAACGGCGTATCCGAGCAGGTGAGAAGGATGTCGTCCTGCTCGGCGCGACGGGTACGGGAAAGTCGGCCACCACCGCGTGGATGATCGAGAAGCTGCAACGGCCCACACTGGTCATGGCGCCGAACAAGACCCTGGCGGCCCAGCTCGCCAACGAGTTCCGCGAACTGCTGCCGAACAATGCGGTCGAGTACTTCGTCTCGTACTACGACTACTACCAGCCCGAGGCGTACGTGCCGCAGTCGGACACGTACATCGAGAAGGACTCGTCCATCAACGAAGAGGTCGAGCGGCTGCGCCACTCGGCGACCAATTCGCTGCTCACCCGGCGGGACGTGATCGTCGTCGCTTCGGTCTCCTGCATCTACGGCCTGGGTACGCCGCAGGAGTACGTCGACCGCATGGTGCCGCTGAAGGTCGGCGACGAGTTCGACCGCGACGAGCTCCTGCGGCGCTTCGTCGACATCCAGTACACGCGCAACGACGTGGCCTTCACCCGGGGCACCTTCCGGGTGCGCGGTGACACCATCGAGATCTTCCCGGTCTACGAGGAGTTGGCCGTCCGCATCGAGATGTTCGGCGACGAGATCGAGGCGCTCTCCACGCTGCACCCGTTGACCGGCGAGGTCATCTCGGACGACCACGAGCTCTACGTCTTCCCCGCCAGTCACTACGTGGCCGGACCCGAGCGCATGGAGAAGGCCGTCGCCAGCATCGAGGCCGAGCTCGCCGAGACGCTCGCCCGGATGGAGAAGCAGGGGAAGCTGCTGGAGGCGCAGCGCCTGCGCATGCGCACCACGTACGACATCGAGATGATGCGCCAGATCGGCACCTGCTCGGGCATCGAGAACTACTCGCTGCACATCGACGGCCGTGCGCCCGGCTCCGCGCCGCACACGCTGCTCGACTACTTCCCGGAGGACTTCCTCCTGGTCATCGACGAGTCGCACGTGACCGTGCCGCAGATCGGCGCGATGTACGAGGGCGACGCCTCGCGCAAGCGCACGCTGGTCGAGCACGGTTTCCGGCTGCCGTCCGCCATGGACAACCGCCCGCTGAAGTGGGAGGAGTTCCAGCAGCGCATCGGGCAGACGGTCTACCTGTCTGCCACGCCGGGCAAGTACGAGCTCGCCCGGGGGGACGGGTTCGTGGAGCAGATCATCCGCCCCACCGGCCTGGTGGACCCCGAGGTCATCGTCAAGCCCACCGACGGGCAGATCGACGACCTCATCCACGAGATCCGCACCCGCACCGAGAAGGACGAACGCGTCCTGGTCACCACGCTCACCAAGAAGATGGCGGAGGACCTCACCGACTACATGGTCGAACTCGGCATCCAGGTCCGCTACCTGCACAGCGACGTCGACACCCTGCGCCGCGTCGAGCTGCTCCGCGAACTGCGCGCCGGTGAGTACGACGTACTGGTGGGCATCAACCTCCTGCGGGAGGGCCTGGACCTGCCGGAAGTCTCCCTGGTGGCCATCCTCGACGCGGACAAGGAAGGGTTCCTGCGCTCGGGCACGTCGCTGATCCAGACCATCGGCCGTGCCGCGCGGAACGTCTCCGGCCAGGTCCATATGTACGCGGACAAGATCACCCCCGCGATGGCGACGGCCATCGAGGAGACCAACCGGCGCCGCGAGAAGCAGATCGCGTACAACACCGAGCGGGGCATCGACCCGCAGCCGTTGCGCAAGAAGATCAACGACATCGTCGCGACCATCGCGCGCGAGGACGTCGACACCCAGGAACTGCTCGGCTCGGGATACCGGCAGGGCGGCAAGGGCAAGGCGCCGGTGCCCGCACTGGCCAAGCAGACGGCCGGCGGCAAGGGCGCCCGGGCCAAGGACGGTGCCCTCACCGACCGGCCCGCGGCTGAACTCGCCGAACTCATCGAGGAGATGACGGAACGGATGCGCGCCGCTGCGGCGGACCTCCAGTTCGAGGTCGCGGCCCGACTGCGGGACGAGGTGGGCGAGCTGAAGAAGGAGCTGCGGCAGATGCGCGAGGCGGGCTTGGCCTGATCAGAGGCGGGACGCAGGTGCCCTACGGGGCGCGCGAGTCGGGGATGTGCGACGCCGCGCCGGGCGATGTGTTGCAAGAGCGACACAAACCCGGATGCGGGTAGCCGGACCGGCGGGCACAGTGCATAGGGTTCGAGCAGGTCGTACACATGGGGCGACCGGGGGAAGACGAGAGAGGGACAGCGCGTGACTGTCAACATGTCCAAGGGCCAGGCCATCAGCCTTCAGAAGGCCGATGGCGGCACCCTGACTGCCGTTCGGATGGGCCTGGGCTGGCAGTCCGCGCCCCGTCGAGGTCTGTTCGGCTCCCGCACCAAGGAGATCGACCTCGATGCGTCGGCCGTCCTCTTCGCGGACAAGCAGCCGGTGGACGTGGTGTTCTTCCGGCACCTGACCAGCGATGACGGCTCGGTCCGGCACACCGGCGACAACCTCGTCGGCGGCGCCGGCCAGGGCGGCGACGACGAGGCGATCCTCGTCGACCTCCAGCGGGTGCCGGTGCACATCGACCAGATCGTGTTCACCGTCAACTCCTTCACCGGGCAGAGCTTCGCCGAGGTCGCCAACGCGTTCTGCCGGCTGGTCGACGAGACCAACGGCCAGGAGATCGCGCGGTACACGCTCACCGGCGGTGGCCCCTACACGGCCCAGATCATGGCCAAGGTGCACCGGGCGGGTACCGGCTGGCAGATGACGGCCCTGGGCAGCGCGGCCAACGGCCGTACGTTCCAGGACCTGATGCCGGCGATCGTGCCGCACCTCTGAACCAACCGCAGCACCGGGTGCGCGCCGCGCCCAGCGCCCCGACCGGACGGCCCGTCCGGAAGGGGCAGGGGAGCGGTGCGCCTCCGGCGTTGCCGCGGATCGGGGGGTTGAGTTCGGTCGGCCGCGCCGTGGCGTGCGGCAGAGGCGAGGGCCGTGCCGGAAGTCGGCCGTCCGCCCTTCGCCCGGTGACCGCCGTGCTGCCGCCCACCCACTGCCCCGGTCCGCCGCCCACCGCAGCACACCCAGCACACCACGACGAGAGGGCGCAGTGATGACGGCCGAGCTGGTCCGGGGGCAGAACCATCCCCTGCCCCAGACCCGTTTGGAGATCCGTATTTCGGCGGGGAAACCCGTCGTCGCCGGAGCGACACTCGGAGCCGACCAGGGGAAGGTGCGGAGCGTCGACTGGGTCGCGCATCCCGCCGCTCCACAGATGCCCGGGCTTGAGGTCTCCCGACAGGCCGCCGCCGACCACCGTCTCGCGGTGGACCTCGGCGCGCTGCCGGAGGCCGTCCACACGCTCACCGTGCTGTTGGCGCTGCCCACCGGGGTGGGCGGCCCGGTGCGGTTCGGCGGCCTCGTCGCTCCGTTCGTCGCGGTGACCGATCTCGACGGGGCCGAGATCGCCACGTTCACCATCACCGACCTGGACGCCGAGTCCGCGGTCACGGCCCTGGAGCTGTACCGCAGGAACGGCGCCTGGAAGGTACGGGCCGTCGGCCAGGGGTACGCGGACGGTCTCGCCGCGATGCTCCACGACCGGGGACTGCCCGAGGCCACGACGCTGGCCGCGGAGATCAACGACGCGGTGGCCCAGGGCATCGCCAAGTCCCTCGCCCCGCCCCCGTCGGCGCTGACCAGCGGCGACGGCCGACTGCGGACGGCGGCCGGCGGTGAGGCGAGCACGGGCGCCGACGCGCAGGTGGGCGGCGCCGGGTCGGCGACCCCCGCCAGTACGGTCGGCCCGGGCGCGGCGGACGTGACGGGCCCGGCTGCGGCCGGCCCGATCAACTACCAGCCTCCGCGCCGGCGCGCCGCGGGGGGGGCGCCCCGCCCCCCCCCCGCCCCCCGGCCGGGCCCCCCCCCCCCCCCCGCCCCCCCAAACCAACCCCCCCCCCCCCCCCCCCGACCCTGCCGACACCGAACTCGTCAAGCTGCTCTACCGCCCGCTGTACGAGG
>NZ_JBEHZD010000578.1:0-4608 GCF_040240285.1 Streptomyces sp. HSW2009
GGTCTATCAGCGACACAGCGCCGTACGGGCCCGCGAAGCCGCGCTCTCCCGACAACTGGCCGCCCAGTCGTTGCGCCCGGCCGCCGCCCGGCCCGGCCCGCACTGTTCGGCGCGCTCCTGGTCGCGGCCGGCGCCTGCGCCGTACAGGGCTGGGGCCGGGCCGACGCGCAGGGCATCGCCTGGTCGCTGGCGGCGCTCGTCGGCGAGGTGGCGTTCGCGGTAGTCGCGGTGCCGGTGCTGCGCACGGTGGGGCCGGTGCTGCTGTCGGCCACCGCGTGCGGGATCGGGGCGGTGGAGGCGCTGGGCCTCGGGCTGGTCGTGGACGGCGGCGACTGGCTGCGCGTACCGGACGGCCAGGAGACGGCGGCCCTGCTGTGGCAGGCGCTGGTGGTCACTGTGATCGGCTTCGTCTGCTGGTACCAGGGGCTGCACCGGATCGGCCCCGAGCGGGCCACGCTCTTCTCCGGCCTGATCCCGGTCAGTGCGGCACTGACCGCCCCGGCCGTCGGCACCGGTGGCTTCGGCCTCCCGCAGGGCGTCGGGAGCCTGCTGGTCGGCGCCGGCGTTGCGGTCGGCTCCGGGGTACTCGCGACCCGGCGCCGCCCCGGGCGCCACCCGGCCGCCGCATCCGGCCCGACCCGCCGGGCCACGGCGGGTGGCGGCGCGCCCGAGCCCGCCGTCACGGGGCCCGCGCCAGCGCACCCGGCCACCACACCGGCCCGCGTCCCGGGCCCGCCGAGCGGACCCGAGGACGACACGGGCCGCTCCCCAGCCCCGTGACATCCGCCCGAGAAGCGAAGCCGGCCGCGCCGCCCGGCCAGCCCCGGCGGCGGAAGCGGTACGGCCTGGTGGCCGGATCGGTGCGTCCCGCCGGCGTTCAGGAGGCCGTGGCCGGCCGGGTCGGGGTGGCCGTGGGCCGGGTGGCGTCCAGGATGACCCGGGCGACCAGGGCCGGATCGTCGTTCATCGGTACGTGGCCGCAGCGCGGCAGCCGGATCAGCCGGGCCGCCGGAATGGTGCGCTTGGCCCGCGGGCCCTGCCGGGGCAGCAGCAGTCGGTCCGCGCTGCCCCAGGCGATGGTCACCGGCACCCCCGGCACGTCGTGCGTGTAGCGCGCCCGCAGGCCGGCGGCGAGCGTCGGCGCGAAGCCCGGGCCCTGCCGCATCGCCCGGGCCTCGGCGACCACCCGGTGCGCGGCCCGTCTGCCCGGTCGCGCGTAGACCGCGCCGACCAGCACGGCCCGGCCCGCGGCCGACCTGGCCAGCCGGCCCACCAACGGGTCCGGCAGGGTGCGCGTCGCCCGGTGCATCACGCGGAGCATGCCGAACCCGTACCGCCGCTCGGCCTCGGTCCAGACCCCCGCGGGCGACACCGGGGTGACGGGGCGCGCCCGCCCGGAGCGGCCCCGTTCGAGCGCGAGCAGGCCACCGAGCGAGTTGCCCACCACGTGCGGCCGGTCCAGGCCCAGCTCGTCGAAGAACCGGTGGAGTACGGCCAGCAGCTCCGGCAGGTCGTAGCCGACCCCGGGCGGCAGCGCGGCCGACGCGCCGAACCCCGGCAGATCGACGGCGATCACCTCGCGCTCGGCGGCGAGGATGCCCAGCACCGGCTCCCACGCCTGCCAGTGGTGGCCGATGCCGTGCAGCAGCACGACGGGTTCCCCTGCGCCCCGCCGCTCGTACGCGAGCGAGACCGGCGCGCAGCCCCCCTCGACGTCATGGGCGAAGGACAGGATCTCGACCATCGGGCACTCCCTCATCATCCGTTGACAGCCGGGCCGCGGGGCTCGGTCGGGGGAGAGCATGGCAGGACGGGTTACCCAGCGGTAGACCAGGGAGCGCGGCAGCGTGTCGACGGGCGCCGCGCCCGCGAAGCGCCCACGGCGTGCCCGCGGCGGGGCGCCGTGGGCACGCATGACGCGACGAGGAAGCCCCGCCCCGCGTCGTGCTGTGCGGTCACAGACCGCCGGCCACCCGCAGCACCGCGCCCGTGGTGTACGAGGCGTGCGGGGACAGCAGCCAGACGATGGCCGCCGCGATCTCGTCCGGCTCGCCCGGGCGGCCCATGGGTATCCGGTCCGCGACCCGCCACGGCCGCTGCGGGTCGCCCATCGACGCATGGATGTCGGTGACCGTCATGCCCGGCTGCACCGAGTTGACCCGGATGCCCTCGGTGGCCAGCTCCTTGGAGAGCCCCACGGCCATCGCGTCCACGGCCGCCTTGCTCGCCGCGTAGTGCACGTATTCGCCCGGGCTGCCGGTGGTCGCGCTCGCCGACGAGATGTTGACGATCGCGCCGCCCGCCCCGCCGTACTGCGTGGACATGGCCCGCGCGGCGCGCCGCGCGCCCAGCAGCGCCCCCGTCACGTTGACGTCCACCACGCGCCGCACGGCCTCCGGGGACGTCTCCGTGAAGCGGCCCAACAGGCCCGTGATGCCGGCGTTGTTGACCAGCCCGGTGAGCTGGCCGAGCTCGCGCTGCGCGGTGTCGAAGAGCGTCTCGACCTGGTCGGCGTCGCTCGTGTCGGCCCGTACGGTCACGCACCGCACCCCCGCCGCGCGCACGGTGGCCGCCGTGGCCTCGGCCGCTTCGGCGTTGCGCTCGTACCCGATGGCGATGTGGTGCCCGGCCTCGGCCAGCCGTACGGCGACGGCCGCGCCGATCCCCCTGCTGCCCCCCGTGACCACGGTGACCTGGTCCATTGCACGCTCCTTGCATCGTTCGCAGTGCTGCTCGCCGCGACGCCCGCCGCCGGGCCGGCGCCACCGCCGCGCACCTGGCGCGGCCCCGCCGCCCGCTGCCGGACGGCCGCGGACGGGTCGGACTCGGCCGGTGTCGAACCGGTCTGCGCCCCCCCGTCCGGGCGTGGCCAGACGCTACCCGAGACGTCTGCGACGACCGGCAGCGGGATTGGTCTTGACCAAGGTCGCCCACCGTCCTATCGTCACACCCATACTGAAACAACCTTTAATAAAGAAGCGCGCATAACTTCGGCTCTCGGAGCGGAACGAGCGGAGTGGACAGGGCGTCGGCCACGCACTGTCGCGCGTTTGACCCAGTGGGGACGCGCGGTCGGTGCGAGACCGGCCGGACACGGCGATCGTGGAGGACAGGGTGGGGACCACGCAGCTTGAGAGGGTGCCGGAGCCGAAGTACTGGCACCTGAAGACAGTGCTCAGCAAGGCGCTCGACTCGGAGTTCGCCGTCGGCGAGATCCTGCCCAACGAGCGCGAGCTCGCCGCGCGGTTCGGCGTCGCGCGGGCCACGCTCCGGCAGGCCCTGGAGCAGTTGGAGCTCGAAGGCAGGCTCCAGCGCCGGCGCGGCGTCGGCACCACCGTCGCCCCGCCCCGGAGGGGCGTGGCCGTCGGCGACAGCCGGCACGCCTGGCCGGGAGCGGTCGCCGACCCGTGGCAGACGCTGGGCAGCACGGCGGGCAGCGTGCCGGCCCCCGTCGCCCGACTCCTCGACGTTCCCGCCGACACGGACGTGCACACGGTCCGGCGGGCGCTGACCACCGACGGCCAGCCGGTCGCCGCCGAGTTGCTGTACGTGCCGGCAGGCTCGGTCCCCGGCCTGAACCTCAACGAGGCGCCGCTCGCCCCGGCAGGCGGCGGCACGGCCTGGCCGGCCGGTAGCGCGGCCCGCGCCCGGGCCATCCTCCGCGAACTGCACCAGCGCGAACTGGAGGGCCAGGAGCGGACGGTGGAGCTCGGTTCGGCCCGGGCCGACGACGCCAAGGCCCTGGACCGACTGCCCGGCGCGCCGGTCCTCGTGGTCACCACCCGCTATCTGGCGGCGGGCCGCACCGCGGCCGTCGGCGTGGCCACCTACCGCGCCGACACCTGCCGCCTCACGTTCGGTGACAGCGGCCCTGACCTGCTGGCCGGCTGAGAGGTCGGCGCACGGGCCCCACCCCGGGCCCGCCGGCCGCCTCGTGACGGCCCGTCAAGCACCTCGGTACGACTTCGTACCTCTTCGTACGGTGGCCGGGTGCCCCCTCCACGCGAGGGCGGCACCCGGCCACCGGCCGTTACGGGCCTCCGGCGGGGCTGGGGCCGGGGCCGTACCGCAGCTTCCGTACTCGGCGGGCCAGGGGTTGGGCCGTTGCACCCCGCCCGGGGCCCTGCCCGGGACGGGTCAGCTCCGACGCCGGTTCGCCGCTCCGCGCGCCGCCGGGCCCATAACATCAGGCGATAACGCCGCGCCACGTGCCGGCGCTCCGCGGGAGTGGACCCGTACGCGGACCTCTCCGCGGAGCCGGACCCGTACCCGAAGCAGAGAGACGCGGACAGGGCAGCGCCGGCAGACGAGGCGGAACGGAGCCGGCGAGCGGAACGACGACGGCGCCGGCAGACAGGACGGGGTGGAGCCGGCGAGCAGGGCAGGACAGCCCGCGGGCGGGGCAGCGACGGAACCGACGGACGGAGCGGCAGACGCGACGGGCCGGAGCCGGCAGGAGGGCGGGCCGGAGCCGGTGGGAGAAGGTGCGTGGCCGGCCGGTGGGCGGGCTCATGGGCGCACGGCCGCGGCCGAGCCACCCCACCCCCGGTAGCGTTTTAACGACGCCCCGCCCACCCGGCGGGCGGCGATGGGCGGGGGGCGGGGGGG
>NZ_JBEHZD010000579.1:0-4602 GCF_040240285.1 Streptomyces sp. HSW2009
GCGCGCTGCCTTGCCGCGCTCGCGGCCGTTGCGAGCGCCCCCCCCGCCCCCGGGGGCGGCCCCCGCCCCCCCCCCCCCCCCCCCCCGGGGGTTCCCCCACCGACCTGGTCGGCGGGGTGGGTGGGACGCCTGCGGTCCGCGGCTCAGCCGACGGCCGCGTGCGTGAAGGCGGCCACGTCATCGGCGATGGCCGCCGCCACCTGCTCCTGCTGCGGAGTGAGGAAGAAGTGGCCGCCGGGGAAGCTGCGGAAGGTGAAGCCGCCGTCGGTGAGCGGGGCCCACGCCTTGGCTTCCTCGACGCTGACCCGCGGGTCGGCGTCGCCGGTCAGCACGCTGATCGGGCAGTGCAGCGCCGGCGCGCCGCCGTCCACGTCGCAGCGGTAGGTCTCGATGGCCGTGTAGTCGGCCCGGATCGACGGCAACACCATCCGCAGCAGTTCCTCGTCGGCCAGCAACCCCGAGTCGGTGCCGCTGAGCGCGCGGATCTCCGCGATCAGGCCGTCGTCGTCACGCTGGTGCACCTTCTCGTCCCGGAAGGTCGTCGGGGCCCGGCGGCCCGACGCGATCAGGCCGCGGAGCTGCGGGTTGCCCTCCCGCTCGAACCGGCGCGCCAACTCGAAGCCGAGCACGGCGCCCATGCTGTGCCCGAAGAGCACCACCGGGCGGTCGCACCAGGGCGTCAGCGCCTCGTGCAGGGCGTCGACGAGTTCGGGCACGCTCGTCAACGGCGGTTCAGCGCGCCGGTCCTGGCGCCCCGGGTACTGCACCGACAGCACCTCGGTGGTGGCCGCCAGTGCCTTGGAGAACGGGAAGAAGAAGGAAGCCGAGCCCCCTGCGTGCGGCAGGAGCACCAGGCGGTGCGGGCTGTCGGCTACGGGATGGAAGCGGCGGACCCACGGGTCGTCGGTCCTGGACTCGGTGGTGCTCATGGCTACCCTCGTTCCTTCGTCGTGCTGCGTACCGTGTCGATGGCGCCCGTCGACGCGACAGTGGACCGACGGGCGCACCCCATCTCATCAGGCATCCCCGCAACAGGACAGCTCGGCCGTGACCTTGACGCGGCGTCGACAACGGGCTCCGCCGCCCACCACGGCCGCGGTCGGCGGCACGGCGCGCGGACTCGGCGCCCGCCCGTACCGACACCCACCCCGGCACGTTCACCCGACCGTGCGGGGCGCGCCAACCCCTGTCCCCCCATGCGCCACCCGTAACGCCGGTTGCACGGCCCCCTCACGACCGGGTCCCCGCGGCGGAGAGCAGACAGCGGGCGGGGCCGCCGCGCCGGCCGGGCAGGCGCGTGCGGCGCGCTGCGGTGGTCAGCGGCTCCAGGTGCGCAGTTCGGCGGCCACGTCGTGGACGCTCGCCGTGCCGTCCTTGACCAGCCGGGCCAGGTCGCGGACCCGCTCGGGCGAGACGGTGACGGTGACGCCGCTGGCGACGAGGTAGGCGTACCCGACGGCGCTGGCGAACAGCGCGTTGGACCGTTCGAGCGCGGGCACCTGGAGCAGCAGGTGCAGCAGGGCCGCCGCCCGTTCCTCGGCGTCGCGGTAGACCGGGACGCCGAAGATCTCCGCCTGGTGCCGGCCGACGGCGGCCACCAGCGCGCCCCAGTCGGTGACGGCCGGGTCCCCCGGCGTGTGCTCCTCGGCGCCCATCAGCAACCAGGCGAGGTCGACGGTGACGTTCAACGGCTCGGATGCTCGCGGTCGAGCTCTTCGGCGAAGGCGCTCTGGTACTGCTTCATGAAGTCGGCGGCGGCCTCGACGAAGGTGTGTCCCACCTCGCCGGTGTCCTTGCGGACCAGGTCCTCGATGTCGCGGTTGACGCTCATGCCCCGTTGCCGGGCGCGCGCCCTGGCCGCCTCGGCGGTCGCCTCGTCCACGCGCACGTTCAACTGTGTCTTGGCCACGCTTCACGCTAGCGCGCGGGCGCTAGCGGGGACAACCGGCGGCGCCGCCCGCTCACACCGACCGGCGGTACGGGCGCCGCGGGCGTGGCGCGTCCGCAAGGGTGTGCGGTCGGGCGGGGGGCCGGGCGGGGTAGCTTTCCCTCATCTGCGATCAAGGAGGCTTGGCCATGTCCCGTCCCTTCCGGTTCGGCGTCAACATGCTTGCGATCGAGACTGGTGAGGCGTGGCGCGCTCAGTGCCGGCGCGCCGAGGAGTTGGGCTACGACGTGCTGCTGGTCCCGGACCACCTCGGCATGCCCGCCCCGTTCCCCGCCCTGATAGCGGCGGCCGAGGCCACCGAGCGCCCGCGCGTGGGCACCTTCGTGCTCAACGCCGGTTTCTGGAACCCCGCGTTGCTCGCGCGCGAGGTGGCCACCTGCGACCAGCTCACCGGCGGCCGTCTCGAACTCGGCCTCGGCGCCGGCTACGTCAAGGACGAGCACGACAGCGCCGGGCTGCCCTGGGGCACGCCGCGGGAGCGCGTCGACCACCTGGAACGTACGGTGACCGAGTTGGAGCGGCTGCTCGCCGACGCCGAGCACCAGCCCCGCGCCGCCCAGTCCCCCAGGCCGCCGGTGCTGCTCGGCGGCAACGGGGACCGGATGCTGCGGCTGGCCGCGCGCCACGCCGACGTCGCCGCGTTCACCGGCGCCCACCAGGCGCCCGACTCCCCCGTCGGCACCCTGACGGTGATCACCGCGGACGCGCTGGCGGAGCGGGTGGCCGCTTATCAGTCCTTCGCCGCCGACCGCGCGACGCCCGCCGAGCTGAACTACCTCGTCCAGCGCGTGGTCATCACCGAGGACCGGCGTGCGGTCGCGGAGGAGTTCAGCCAGTACACGAACGGCCTCTCGGCCGACCAGGTACTCGAACACCCCGCGCTGCTGGCCGGCACGGTGACCGAGATCGCCGACCAGCTTCGCGCCCACCGCGAGCGGTTCGGCTTCACCTACTTCACCGTCCTCCACCCGTACCTGGAGGAGTTCGGCACGGTGATCGCGGAGCTGCGCGAGCACTGAGCCGACGCCGGACGGCGGCGCACGCCCCGGGTTTCCGGGGTGGCCACCGCCGTCCGGCCCGTCCCGCCCCTTCTCGACCGGCTGCCCCCGCCAGGCCCCGGCCCCTCCCGACCGGCTGCCTCCTTCCGAAGGAGCCGGCGCAGCCTGAAGCAGCCCGGCACGGGCCCCGCACCCTGCTTTGCCGATCCTTTACGATGGGTGTTCGACCCCGTCCGTGCAGAACTTCCAGCGAAAGGTGTGAGCGTCCGCCCATGGGCGAGCCTCCCAGTAGCCGCTATCGCGCGATTCCTCCGCTCCTGTCCGACCATGGGACGGAGGTGACCCCATGATGGAAGTGCTGCTCCTGGTCGTGGCGCTGTTGCTGTCACTGGCCTGTGGGGCCTTCGTCGCGGCGGAGTTCTCGCTCACCACCGTCGAGCGGGCCGAGTTGGAACGGGCCGTCGACCGGGGCGAGCGGGGCGCGGACAGTGCCCTCAAGGCCGTGCGCAGCCTCACCTTCCAGCTCTCCGGGGCGCAGCTCGGCATCACCGTCACCAACCTGATCGTCGGCATGCTCGCCAAGCCGTCGATCGCCGCCCTGCTCGGTGGGCCGCTGGAGGCCGTCGGGGTGCCCTCGTCGGCCGTCGGGTCGATCGCGCTGGTGGCCGGGACCGTGCTGTCGACGCTGGTGCTGATGGTGGTCGGCGAGCTCGTTCCCAAGAACTGGGCCATCTCCAAGCCACTGCCGGTGGCCAAGCGGGTCGCCACCCCGCAGCGCGCCTTCAGCGCCGCCTTCCGGCCGCTGATCTCCCACCTCAACAACACGGCCAACCGCGCGGTGCGCCGCCGCGGCCGCGCACCGGCCGAGGAGTTGGCCTCCGCCCGCGGCCCGCAGGAGCTCGTGGCGCTGGCCCGGCACTCCGCCCGGGCGGGCGCGCTCGACCGGGACACCGCCGAGCTCTTCGTCCGCACCCTGAACCTGGCCGAGCTCTCCGCGGAGAACGTCATGACGCCGCGGGTGCAGGTGATGGCGCTCGACGCGCAGGCCACCGCGGAGGACGTCGCCAACGCCACCCGGGCCACCGGACTCTCCCGCTTCCCGGTCTACCGCGGCAGCCTGGACACGGTCGTCGGTGTCGCCCACATCAAGGACGTGCTCGCCATCCCGGCCGAGCAGCGCCCCCGCCACCCCGTGTCCAAGCTGCTGCGCGAGCCGCT
Organism: Streptomyces sp. HSW2009; assembly: GCF_040240285.1. Lineage (NCBI taxonomy): Bacteria > Bacillati > Actinomycetota > Actinomycetes > Kitasatosporales > Streptomycetaceae > Streptomyces > Streptomyces sp. HSW2009. The sequence goes on from NZ_JBEHZD010000579.1 coordinate 4,165, forward strand.
GCTGGTGCCGGAGTCGCTGACCGTGGACCGGCTGCTCGACCGGCTCTCCGGCAAGCGCACCATGGCCGTCGTCATCGACGAGTACGGCGGCACGGCCGGCGTGGTCACCCTGGAGGACATCGTCGAAGAGGTCGTCGGCGAGGTGCGCGACGAGCACGACCCGCTGGAAACGCCCGACCTGGCCCCGCGCGGCACCGACGAGACGGGCCGGGCGCTGTACGACGCGGACGGCGCCGCCCGGATCGACCAGCTCAGGACGATCGGCCTGCGCGCGCCGGACGGCCCGTACGAGACGCTGGCCGGTCTGGTCGCCACCGAGCTCGGCCGCATCCCGGCGGTGGGTGACGAGCTTGAGGTGGCGGGCTGGCAGCTCACGGGGACGGACGCCGCCGGGCGCCGGGCCGCGGGCCTGCGGCTGCGAGCCCCGCTCGCCGGCCC
>NZ_JBEHZD010000058.1:0-23654 GCF_040240285.1 Streptomyces sp. HSW2009
TTTTATTACTCCCCCCCCCACAACATATATATTATTTTTTTTTTCGGGGGCATCGTTTATTTTTTAAATCGCCTACTGCCGCTGGGGCCGGGGCCGCCCGGCCCGGGCCCTGGGGCGGGGGGGGGGGGGGCCCGTCACCGTCTATGTCTCTGCTGTCCGAAAGGGCTCTGTCTGCGGCGCTTGGCTCGGCGGGCGGGTCGAAGCGGTACGGGCGTTGCCCGCCCACGGTCAGGTGTCGGTACGGCCTGCTCGGGCCCTGTGTCTCGGCAACGGATGGGATAGGCCAGGTGGTTAGCGCTCGGCGTGGGGGCTCGCCAGTGCCTTTCGGTCTTACGCGCCGGGGCGGAGCCGGCCCGGGCCGCCGGTGGCGCAGGGCCGCTACTTCCTGGACCGTCATGCCGTACGCGCACGCGTCCTGTGGGCGTCGCTGTAACCCCTCGCCGGCCGTGCTTAGGCCGGCGCCCGGTCCGGGCAGGCGGCCGAGACGAGTGTGCGGGCGGCGGCCCGGGCAGCCTCCGCGAAGTCCGGTGTCGGTTCGAGGGCGGCGGCCGACATGACGCCGTCGATCAGCACGCTGAGCTGGCGGGCAAGCAGGTCCGGCTGGTCCGCGCCTGCGGCCTCGGTGAGCGTGCCCAGCCAGGCGCGCACGGCCTGCTTGTGCTCGACGCTGGTCGCATGGGGCGCGGTACCGCGTTCTGTCTCACATGCCGTGTTGAGGAAAGCGCATCCGCGGAAACCGTCGCAGACCGTGGCCATGTGGAGGGCGTCGAACAGGCCGAGCAACTGATCGCGAGGTGCGGGGCCGGCGCTGGCCGCCGCCTGCTGCAAGCTGCCGCGCCAGTGGCCATCGGCGCCGCGCAGATAAGCGACAACGAGATCGTCCTTGGAGCGGAAATGGGAGTAAAGAGTCGCCTTGGCGACACCAGATTCGGCGATGATGCGATCGACGCCCACCCCGCGCACGCCGTGTGCGCCAAACAGTTCCGTCGCGGTGTCGAGAATTCGACTCCGGGCGGGAGGCCGCTTGTCGGCCATGCGTCACGCTCCAAGATGTGTGCGGTGTCGGACGTCGGCCCGCCGCTGGAGCCGGTGAGCTCGCCGCGGCCTGCATGTGTTGCGCCCGTACTGAAGCCCCAGGATACAGACAGACCTGTCCGTACGGGTTCGGCTTTGCCGCTGAGGCGGGGGCGGGAACGGGCGCGGGGCCTGGCGTGGGGATGGCGGAGAGTGTGGCGGGTGCAGCCAGGTGGCGCGGGTGGATACGCAAAGGGCCCCTCCCGCGGACCGGCGGCGAGAGGGACCCACCCATCGTGTGCGTCGTGTCTCACTTATCAACGCTGAGCGGCGGCGATAAGTGATCTCACGCAATGACGGTGAAACGGGTCGGGCGAAGAATCGGAGAACGTCGCCCGAAAGATGGAGCGGAAGTGTACGCGAGAGCCGTTAGCCGTTGGCGAGGGCCTTGAGGCGGTCATATGCGCCGTTGAACCGGTTGTGATCGCCAACGATCGGACCCGAGGAGGTGTACTGCCACATGGTCTGGAAGCCCCATCCGGCGGGGAGTTCGCCCACGGACGACCCATAGCGCGGTACCCAGAGCGGATTCGTGTTCCCGAAGCCCGCGTAATTGCCCGTGCACGTCTTCCACCAGTTGGTCGACGTGTAGATGACGGCGTCGCGTCCGGTGCGTGCCTTGTAGGTGTTGAAGAAGTCCCGCACCCAGTTAACCATCGCGCCTTGGCTCAACCCGTAGCAGGTGGCGCCATACGGGTTGTATTCCAGGTCAAGGGCGCCGGGAAGCGTCTTGCCGTCGCGCGACCAGCCGCCGCCATTGTTGACGAAGTAGTTCGCCTGCTGGGCACCGCTGGAGACGTCGGGCAGCGCGAAGTGGTACGAGCCACGGATCATGCCGACGTCGTAGGAGCCGATGTACTGCTGGGCGAAGTTCGGGTTCTTGTACGTCAGGCCCTCGGTGCCCTTGACGTAGGTCCAGCGGGCGCCGCTGTTCCAGACCGCGGACCAGTTGACGTTGCCCTGGTGGCTACTGACGTCGACACCTTCGACGGTGGCGACGCGGGTAGCGGGGGCAGGGTTGTTCGGGTTACCGCCTTCGCGCTCCAGGATGGTGGAGCCCATCCAGTCCCTTTCCGGGTGGGGAATGGGGCGTTGGGCGGCGGAAGCCGTGCCCGGGAGGGTGAAGGCGATGGTCATGGCGAGGAAGGATGCGAGAAACCCGACCACTGCGGTGAGGGAGCGGCGGGGGGAACCGGGTCTGTGCGCGGGCATGGCGATGCCTCCGATGGCCTCGGTGGGGGAGGGTGCATGGCATGGCTTTGGAATGGCCATGACATAACCAACTCTACGGGCGTAGAAGCTGGAATGGGAAGAGGGCCTAGGCGGGAGCGTGGTCTATTCCTGCAAAATACTTGCGGAGCTGCGGCAACACGTCGCGGCACGACGAAACTTTCACGAGCTGAAAAGCCGGAGAGGTGCTGACGTGCACAACACCGGGGTCGGGGGAGCTGGCGAGGGCATGGGCCGAACGGGGGTCGACAGTGCCTTTCTGGCTCTTGAACGTGAGTTGTCCGTCTTTCTCCGTCGAGCTCGTGCGAACTCGGGCGAGATGGCACGGGAGGTGCACCCTGATCTGGAACCAGCCGCATATGGCTTGTTGGCCCGACTGAGTGATGCCGGACAGTTGCGGGCCACAGACCTGGCGGCCTACTTCGGGGTCGGTAAGGCGACGGTGAGCCGCCAACTGCGAGCGCTGGAGACGCTCGGGCTGGTGGCCAGGGCGCCTGACCCCGATGACGGACGGGCCTGGTTGGTCCATCTGACGGAAGAGGGGCGCACGCGCTTCACCCGGGTACGGGAGGGGCTGCGTGCCCGCTACGCCCAGCGCCTGGAGGGCTGGGACCGCGCGGAGGTGGCGGAGCTGGCCCGGCTGCTCCACCGGCTGAACGCTGGCCACGAAACAGATCACGTTCCCGACTCGTCGTCATCTTCCGAATCTTCCGAACCGCATGACGGAAGCGGAACCACCGCCATGCACGACCGATAGTCCCCACCATGCCGAGTGGGCGGGCGTCCCGCTCGTCGCCGGAGAGCGAACTACCTCAAGCGGGTGGAGCAGAAGGAGGGAGAGAGAAGCCGGCTGAGCCGTCGGCGTAGCCCACCTCGCTCTCAGCTCGACGGGGGCGGGCCACCCCGGGTGCGTACCCGTTACGTGTGCTGCTTCGGCGCCCGAACACCGGCCGACGGGCGGTCAGCGGCACCCAGCACAGCAAGACACGGCCTTGCCAACGCTCGGAGACCCGATGTCCCGGCGCGCCGAGGGGACGACGTCGCCGACCTCGCTGCCGGGGCTCGCCGTCCCTCACGAGCTACCTCACCCGACGGAAGCAACTGGAAGGAGACCGTGTGACGAACAGATAGGTGTGGTGGAACGGGCAAGTCCTGAGGTCAGGGCCGTAGTGGCGGGTTACAGCTCGACGTAGATCGCCGTGGCGTCGTCGTGCCGCTTGCCGCGCGGGAAGGCGTTGCCGTCCGGGTCGGAATCTTCTGCGGCGCGGACCCGGTCGATCAGCGCCTGCGCGCCTTCCTTGCGGAGGAGTGCCAGGGTCTCGGTCCAGTCGCCCGCCCGGAAGACCTCGACCCAACGCGTCGCTCCGTCGCTCAGCGCGGCGAGCGCTCGTACGGCGGTACGCGGCCTGGTGCCGGTCACGGCGAGGCGTGCCACGTCCGGGTCCGCGGCGGCGGTGAAGAAGCCGCCTTCGGCGTTGCGCCGGGCCTCGACCGCGCGGCCGTACTCGGCGCCGGCTGCGCGGCGCTCGGCCGAGCCGCGGGGCAGGGCCCTGGTGGCGGCGCCCAGGGCGCGTACGGACGGTGGCAATTCATCGAGCCGTGAGTCGAGTACCGCATCCACCTGCCCGTCAGGGGCCTCGATCAGCAGGGAGGAGTCCGACAGCACCAGGTACTCAAGGCGCTCGTCGTCCCAGCGGACGGTGACCACGGTCGCCTGCGGAGTACGGACATGGGAGAGGTCGCAGGTGGCGCGGTGCGCGTCAGCGGTTCGGGCGATGGCTTGTGCCAGGCAATTCGCAAGGGACGTGTTCCGCTGCGAACCGGAGAGTTCGAGCAGGGCACCCCCCAGCCGGGAGGTGAACCACGGGACGGAGTGCCTGCAACCGTAGGGCTCCGAGGGCGGAGTGACGCCGTCGAGGAGTACCAGTGAGCCGCCTTGTCCGGAGGCTGGCAGCGCTATGGACGCGTAGTCCTCGTTGGGGCGCTGGGGGTCCCCGGGGACGGTGGTGAGGTCGAGGCGCATGAGGCAAGTGTGCCGGATCGCAACTCGTGGCCATTCACGGGGCAGGACCTGTGAAATCGGACCGCATCAATGGATTCCAGATGGTTTCTAGGAGGTGAAATTCAGATGGAATTGGACCGGGTAAAGCGACCGGTGAGCATCTTGTCGGAACAGCGGGTTGTTTGCCGTGTGTACGCGGTGGTGCGTGCTTACGGTGTGTGGTGCACCTTGGTGGCCATCTTCCGGTTCATGTTCACTCGTTCGAGTGGCCGAGTTGTCTATGTGCGCCCGGCGCGCAGCGGTACTGGAAGGGTCGGTTTCCGTACCAGGAGCGGGCGCGAGTGCGCGGTCTCGCGGCCGAGCGCACGGACCCGGGACAACTGCGGTGCTGTCGCCACCTCCTGGAACCACGGCGGGTCTGGCGAGAGAAGAATGTGGGCACCGGTGCGGAAGAGACGGCTTCGGGCCAGCGACAGCAATCGAGGCGAGCAGCGATCCGGGCGGGGGCACCGGGCTCGGGTGCGCAACCGGCTGGTCGCATCGGCATCCGTGGTGACCGTGGCGGTGCTCGCGGCCGGAGCTCCCGTGATCGCCACCGGGGTCGACCAGGTGAAGGACGCCCAACGGCGGGTGGACCGCGCCGAAGCGGCCGTCGCCGCGGTGCTCCTCGCACACTCACTGGCTGACGAGCGCGACGCCATGACCGAGTACGTGGCGGCGGGCAGGTCGACGGCGGCGGGCGAAGGCGCCCCGAAGGACGTGCGGACCCGCGTCGACCGCCAGGCAGCGTCCCTCCGCGCCAGTGCAACCGACGCCTCCGTCACCTTCGCCGGCGCCACCAAGCGACTGCGGGAGCTACCGCGGATGCGGCAGCGTGCCCTGTCCGGCCCCGGTTCGGCCGCGGACACCTTCGACGCGTACACCGAAGCGGTGCGGGCGCTCCACCGGGCGGCCGGCGCGACCGACCCCAACGCGCTCGGTCCGCTGGGCCGGACCGTGGAACACGCCTCGGGTAGCCGGGCCCTGCTCCTCGGCGCGCTCGCGTCGGGCGGCCGGCAGCCGGGCCTCACGTCTGCTGCCTACCAGGCACGCCTCCGGGAGGAGGCCGCGTTCGCCGACTTCCGACAGTCGGCCGCTCGCTCCGCCCGCGACCGGTACGTACGGACGGTCCGCGGGGCGAAGACGGATGAGGCCGAGCGCTATCTCAAGGATCTCGTGGGCGCCCCGCCGGCCACGAGTGCGGGATCGGCTCCGGACCGGGATCAGGTGGGGGACGCGCTCACCGCCCGGGTGGAGCGGATGCGCGGCGTGGAGACGGCGCTCGCGGCGGACGGGGTGACCCGCGCGGAGCAGGCCAGGCACGACCGGGTCACCGAGTTGGAACTGCACGCCGGGCTGCTGGCCGGGTGCCTGTTGCTGGTGCTCACGGTGTGCGCGCTGGCTGTGCGGTCAGTGACGCGCCCGCTCGGCGCCCTGCGCGCCGGTGTCCGCCGGCTGGCCGACGATCCGGCGGACATCGAGCCGCTGACCCTGGGGCGTCGGGACGCGGACCGTGACGATGAGTTCGCCGCCGTCGTGTGGTCGGTGAACCATCTGCACGAGGGGCTGGGCAGCCAGCGTGCGCGGGTGGCCAAACTGGCCGCGGAGCGTGGGCAGCTCATTGAGGACCGGCAGCACCAGGCCGCGCAGATCGCGGAGGTGCGGCAGGAGTGTGAGGAGATCCGGCGGCTCAAGGAGGAGACCGAGACCCGGTTGAAGGGGCTCCGCGACCGGGTGCACAGCAGCTTCGTCAATCTGGCCCTGCGCACGCTCGGGCTGGTGGAACGGCAGTTGGCCGTCATCGAGACGATGGAGGCGAACGAGCAGGACCCGGATCGACTCGAAACCCTGTTCACCCTTGATCACCTGGCCACCGGAATACGCCGTTACAGCGAGAACCTGCTGGTGATCGCGGGTTCTGAGCGGCAGTCCAACCATGCGGGCGCTGTGCCGTTGCTCGATGTGTTGCGGGCCGCGATCAGCGAGGTGGAGCGGTACCAGCGCATCCGTATCCAGGCGTTGCCACCGCAGGCGCAGGTGGCCGGGTTCGCCGCCGACAGTGTCAGCCACCTCGTGGCCGAGCTGCTGGAGAACGCCACGATCTTCTCTCCGCCCGCCACCGAGGTGCACGTCTCGGGATGGCTGTTGGAGAACGGCGAGGTGATGCTCTCCGTCCAGGACGAGGGGATCGGCATGACGGCCGATCGCTTCGAGGAGCTGAACACCCGGCTTGCCGACCCCGTTCCGGAGTACTGCCAGGGGCCGCAGCCGGAGGACCCGTTGGGGCTCGGGTTGTACGTGGTGACCCGGTTGGCGGCCCGGCACGGCGTCCGGGTCCAGCTCCGGGAGCAGAAGCAAGGCGGGGTCACCGCGGTCGTCGTACTCCCCAAGTCGATCCTGCCGGACCGGCGTCCCGCGGCTGGGGGCGTGCGTGCTGTGGCGCTGAGTACGGGCCACCGCGGGTTCGCCACCGGAGCTTCGGTGCCGTTGCCCGCCGGCACCGGCCTCGCGGCCTCGGGCATCAACGTCGCAGCCTCGGGGACCGGCGACGACGGGCCGATGTCGGCCGCATCGGCGGACCGCGCGCACGAGGGGCGTGCCGGGCTGGTGGTGGAGGTGGGCGAGACCGATGGGGTTCGCACGGTTGCCCCGCATGGCGCCGGGGCGGCTGCGGCGGGCGGGCCCGTTCCTGGCGGGGCCATGGCTGCTCCGTCTACTGCGCATGCCGCCGGTGATGCCGGTCTCCCCGGCTCGTACGGGTACGGCGAGGTGATGCGGGTCGCGGCGGAGGGGGATGGCCTTGACGCGGCCACCACTCCGCGGGGAGCGACGTTCTCCGGTGTGGGTACTGCCACCCGAGTGTCCGGAGTGGCGCCGGCTCCCGAGACCGGCCCTGCCCCGGACGCGCCGACCGCGGCGGCCGGGCAGGGGCCGGGCCGCCGTCGGGAGCGGCGCGCGGAGCCGGCGCTTCCGAGGGGCCATGGGCATGACGAACCCCGCCGGCCCGAGCTCACCGGGGCCATGCCGCCGGCGGGTGAGCCCTGGGGCCCCGGGCCCGAGCTGGCGGGGTGGCAGGGGGACGGCTCGGTGCACGCGGGCGATGCCGGGGCCGTGGCTGGCCTGGCTGGTTCGGCTGGCCACGCTGGTCCGGGCGTAGAAGTGGACCCCGGCGGGCCGGGTGCGGTGTGGGAGGTGCGACAGGTACAGGGGCCGGCGTACCAGGAGCCCGGGGCGTTCCGGACTGAGCAGCAGCCGGCAGACGCCGGTGCCGGACGGGCGGACGGCGCGGTGGCGACTCCGGGGGTGCACGGTGCCGATGCCGCGCAGGGGGCAGCTGCGTCGGTGACGGCCCCCGTGGTGGGGCAGGACCCTGATCCGTTGGTGGCTGCGGCGGAGCGGGCGGTGCGGTTGGCGGAGTTGGCTGGCCAGGAGGTTTCGCGGGCCCCGTCGACGGCGCTCGAAGTGGCGCCGGGGCAGGGTGGTGTGCCGTCTCGGAGGCCGGATTCCAGGGAACCGCATGCGGTGCGGCGGTACGAGGACGATGCGCTGCGCGGAGCCGCGCCGACCGGCGATGGCGATGCCTTCCACGCCGCGGGACTCCAACCGGCCCCGCCGGACGGGCTGGCGTCGGGTGCGGCGGGGGTCCGCGGTGGAGCGTGGGTGGGTACGGGGCTGGGTTCTGCCGCGGGGCAGAGTGCGGGTGCGGCACCGGATGCGCGGGGGCTGGTTGTGCCTCCGGCGGAAGCCGTGGAACCGGGGCAGGGGGAGGCCCAACGTGCGGTAACAGGGTTGGCAGGGGCCGAAGTTGGCGGGGCGGGTGCTGGCGGGGCTGAGGCGCTGGCACCTGGTGGTCGGGGACCTCGTGCCATCGGTCCGGGTGCGGGAGCGGGGTACGACGCGGCGGGGCCGGTTGGTGCGATCGGCGGCGTGGTGTCGGGGGGTGCCGGGGGGCGTGCGGGTGGCTCGCCGGACTTGGCGTCCGCCAAGGATGAGTGGGGTGCCGGGGCGTCTGCTGATGCCGGAGTTGAGGGTGCGGTATCCGGCGGGGCGGTGGCCGCGGGCGAGGTGGCTGACGGGGCCGGGCCGCGTACCGCGAAGGGACTGCCCATGCGCACCCCGCGGGTGGTCGCACCGCGGAGCGCCGTAGCGAGTGAGCGGGGCACGGTTGACGCCGATGAGTTGCGTCGTCGGCTCGGTGGTTTCCAGCAGGGGGCCAGGGACGGTCGGCGGGACGCGGAGGCGGAGCTCGCCGAGCGGACCGTGGCCCAGCACGGGCAGGCGGCGGCTGACTCGCAGGACGGGGAGTTAGCGCGCGCGGTGGGACCGCGTGTGGCGTCGTATGAATCCTCGTTCGGGGCGCTCGGACTGCCGCTGGATGAGCAGCCGTCGGTCGGCCGGGAGGCGGCGGGCCAGGCGGCGGAGGGACTGTCGGGGGAGTGGCCGGAGCATGGCCCGTCGTGGTCCGGCGGCTTGGCCGCTGACTGCCCTTGGCCCGGCGAGGTGCGGCCCGGCCCCTCGTCGACGGGCCCGCGGATGGACGGCTGGCCGGGAGGGCCGCGCTCCGAGGCGCCTGGCGGAGGGTTGCCGGCCTACGATCCGCCGCCGACTGCCTCGTCGCCGCAGGCAGCAGCCGAGTCGGTGCGGTCGGCCTTCGACCGGGAATCGCATCAGCAAGTGCCGTATGGGGCAGGGGGGTACGGGGAGGGGGAGTACGACCCGGCGCTGTACGGGCAAGGCCAGGGGGTGGGGCAGGTTCCGTTGCCTGGGGAATTGGAGTCCCAGGTTCCGCCGTACCAGGGGCAACCGGGGTATCAGGGACAGCAGCCCTGGGGCGGGGCGTCGCCGAGTGACCGGGGGGCGCAGGGCCTTCGCGAGTCCGGCCAGCATCCGCAGGCATTGGGTGTGGAAGCCTCGCAGGCCCAGGCCCAGCAGGTTCAGCCTCAGCGCGTAGAGGCTCAGCACGTGGAGGCCCAGGCCCAGCACGTACAGCCCCACCATGTGGAGGCCCAGCACGTACAGGCCCAGACGCAGTCTCAGCGCGGACAGGACCAGAGCGGACAGGACCAGAGTGGGTGGGGCCGAGGTGTCTGGGGCCAAGACGGCCAAGGTGACCAAGGCATGCAGGGTCAGGGGGTGCAGGGGCAGGACGTGCGGGGCGATGGCGCGTGGGGTCAGGGCATGCAGGGTCAGGGGGCGCAGGGGCGGCAGATGCCGGAACACCACCTGCAAGACCGCCAAGCACGAGACCACCACCTGCAAGAACACCACTCGGAAGATCACCTGGCACAAGATCACCAGGCACAAGAGCAACGCACGCAAGACCATCAGGCGCAAGGGCAACGCACACAAGACCACCACGCGCGAGAGCAACGCACGGAAGAGCAACGCACGCAGGATCGACAAGCGCAGGACGAGCAGCCGCAGGGCCGTTGGGCGCCGCATGGTCCGCCGCAGCAGCAGGTGGGGGCGCTGGGTGAGGGCGAATCTGTCGAGGAGGCACGCAGTTGACCGCGATGTTCCGGGGAGCGTCCCCCGAGGGGGCGACCATGGTTCCGGTTGGACCGCCCGTCTACGGGCTGAGCAACGAGGCACGCAATCTGCACTGGCTGTTGACCAACCTGGTGGACGAGGTGCCCGGGGTCATCTCGGTGGCCGTGGTCTCGTCCGACGGCCTGTTGCTGCTCTCCTCCGACCCCGAGGAGACGGCGGCTGCCGGCCGTCCGCTCCAGCCGGTACAGGGGCAGGACGGGCCGAAGGGGTCGAGCGCAGATCTCGCCACCATCGTCTCGGGCCTGGGCAGCCTGACACAGGGTGCCGCGCACCTGATGGATGGCGGGAGCGTCAAACAGACGATGGTGGCGATGGAACAGGGCAGCCTGTTCGTGATGTCGATCAGCGACGGGTCGTTGTTGGGTGTGCACGCCGCGCCGAAGTGCGACATGACCGTGGTCGCCTACCACATGGCGCTTTTCGTCGGGCGGGCCGGACACGTGCTTACCCCTGAGCTCCGCAGCGAGTTGCGGAAGTCGGTGGAGTCGACTCCATGAGCGGAGCGCCGCAACCGCCGGGTCGGCAGCAGCCGGCCCGGGTGCGTCCGTACAGCCTGACCGGGGGCCGTACGCAGTGCGGGCACGTACTGCGCGTCGAGACGTGCGTGGCTGCGCTGGAACCGGGGAGGAGCGGCGAGAAGAGGCGCCGGGTGTCTCCACTGGCCGGGTGGCGCCGGAGACCAGGGCCATTGTGGGGTTATGCCGGCGGATGCGGTCGGTGGCCGAGGTGGCGGCACTGCTCAGGATGCCGCTCTGTGTGGTGCGGGTGTTGCTGAGTGATCTTGCTGATCAGGGGCGGATACGGGTCTTCGGGGCGGCGCGCGGGGCTGGGCATCTGGATCGGGCGTTGTTGGAGCGGGTGTTGAGCGGGCTCCGCAGGCTGTGAGGCGGCTGCCGGTGGGAGACGGGTGGTACAGGGCGGCTTGGGGCCCTTGAGGGCGGTGGGGGTTGGTCGGTTCGGGGTGGGTCAGGGTTGGTGGGCCTTGGGGATTTTCGTGGGGTGGGGTGAGGTGGCGGGTTCGGGGAGTGGGAGTGGCGCTGGGTTGGCGGAACGGGTGGCGGGAGAGGCGGGGGAGCCGTATGTGGCGTAGGGGTCGTCACCCTCAAGTTGTTGCAGTGCGGCGAGTTGGGCGGGGGTGAGGGAGGCCAGGAGGGCTTCTACGGCGTCGAGTTGGGTGCGTACCCGGTCGCGTTCGCGCTTGCGGCGGTCGGCGAGTGACTGCTGACGGTCGAGGGCGCGGCGGGCGCGTGAGGCGTAGTAGTCGGTGGTGATCTCGGCCTGGGTGAGGCGGGCCGTGAGGGCTGCGGTGCGGCCGGCGGTTCGGCGGACCTCGTGTTCCTCGTCGAGTACGCGCCGTGGGTGTTTGCTCAGCAGCATGCGGACGTAAGGGGAGAAGCCGAGGCTCCCGCGGTACTGCTGGCGGGCCAATTGGCCGGCGCTGTTGCGGGCCGTGGCGAGTTCGGCGCGCGCCGTGGTGAGCCGTGCGGTCAGCTTTCGTGTGGTGCGGCGTTGCCGGCCGAGTTGCTTTTCGATGGTGTGGTAGCGGGCGCTGGCCGTGTTGGCTGCTCGGTAGTGCGTCTGGAGTTCGGCCAGCAGGCTACTGATGCCGGGCGAACCCAGCAGGTCAGGGAGTTGCGGGGCGCTGGCGGGGGCGGGTGGTCGGTGGGCGCCGGGGGGTCGGTCTCCCTGCTGGGGCCCGGCCGCCGGAGCCGATCCGTGGTGTGGTGCGGGGGGCGGCGGCGGTGCGCCGGATGCGGTCGGAGCCGGTTGGGCGAGCGCCGCGCTCGCGGCCAGTGCGAGGGCGCAGGCCTCCCGTACGCGCAGTGGTGCCACGGGTCCACCTCCCTGGGCCGGATGGGGAGCGGCCCGGTGGGGCGGGCCGGTCAAGGGATCGTGGCATGTCCGGTCATACAATCCGGACATTTGGGTGGGGGGGGGGGGGGGGGGCGCTCGGTTGCTACAGGTTGTCACCCGGTTGGCGGGGTTGGGGTTGCGGTTGCGGTGTGTTGTGAACGGCTTGCCTGGCGTTCGATCGGGTTGGTCGGTGGTGGTGGGCGTGGTGCTGGGTGTGGGTGGGAGGGGGGTGGGGCGGTCTCGGGTGTGCCGTGGGTGGGTTGCGGGTGTTGGGGTGAGTTGGGGTGTGCGGGGTGGGTTGTGTCGTGTTCGGGAAGGTGGCTCGGGCGGGTGTGGGGAGCGGGGCTGGGTGGGGATGAGGGCGAGGCGCCCGTCGGGGCCGTCCCTGCGGGGGTGGGGATGGCTGGGTGGGACGGCTAACCGGTTCGTATAACCGGTCCGTACGGCTGGAGGTGGTTGTCAGACCCGCAGGGCAGACTGTTGCTCATGACGGATGCCGGGGTCGAAGCCGCCGCCCGCTCACTGCGAGCCTGGCTCAATCGACAGCAGTTCAGCGACCTGTCTACCGCCGAGGTGACCGCCTTCTTCACCGACTCGGTGGCCGACTGGGCGAGGGGCCAGGGGTATGAGGTCAAGCGAGAAGTGGAGCTGCCCGCCGCCGCTCGGCAGAACCGGACCGGGCGGCTCGACCTGCAACTGCGGCACCGTTCGGGTAGGGGGCGGCTGATCAGCGTCGAGGTGGATCGGGGTACGAAGGAGTGGTCCCTCGAAAAGCTTGTCCGGGCCGCCGAGCTTGGTCACCTGGCGCTGTGGCTTCGGTGGAGCCGCGCCCCCGTCACCCTGCCGATCCCGCCCACGGTCCGGCTCATCCGGGCTCAGGTGATCAGACGCACCACGCTCACGCGGGCGAAGGTCCACACGCTCCGGCCGGACAACTGCGGGTAGCGGGCTGGGTTCGTACCCGGCGACGCCATGGGTGTCGAGGTGGGTCGGCCGCGGGTCTTCTATGGGCAGTGCGACGGAGGAAGGAGTGGGGCCCCGGCAGGGCTCGGGTTCTGCAGGGGGCGGCTGGCTGCTTCTGTGGGGTGTGTGGGTGTTGCGCATGGCGTGGTGCCTTTGATGGTGAGAGGGAAGCGTGGAGGGGCGGACGTGACAGCGACGTTGAGTCTTTGGAAGCACGGGTTGGGCGTCTTGCCGGAGTCGCTGTGGCGGCGTACCGAACTGCACGTGTTGGTCCTCGCGGACAATGCCCTGACCCGGGTCTCGCCGCGGATCGGGGAACTGCGGCAGTTGCACACCCTGGACCTGGGGCACAACGAACTCGCCGCGATACCTGACGAGTTGACGACGCTGCCGCTCACCAACTATCTGTACCTGCACGACAATCGAATCGCCGAGCTGCCGCGCTCGCTCGGCCGGCTCACCGCGCTCCGGTACCTCAACGTCGGCGACAACCACCTCACCGGCCTCCCCGACACCATCGGCGCCATGACCGGGCTGATCGAGTTGCGGGCCGAGCGGAATCGGCTGGTTGAGCTCCCCGCATCGATCGGTCGGCTCCGGGGGCTCCGCGAGCTGTGGTTGCGGGGCAACGCGCTCACGGAGCTGCCGGATTCCGTTGGCGAGTTGACCGAACTGCGCCACCTCGACCTGCGCGAGAACGCCCTGCCGGATGTCCCGCGGGCACTGGCGAACCTCCCGCTGCTCCGCCAGCTCGACCTGCGGAGCAACAGGCTCCGCACGCTGCCGGACTGGCTGGCTGAACTCCCGTCGCTGGAGCGGCTGGACCTGCGCTGGAACGACCTGGAGCCGGCCCCACGCCTGGTCGATCGTCTCGCCGAGCGGGGCTGTGTGGTCTGGACGTAGGGAGCGCCGCTGGTGCCTCGGCGGGCGCTCCGGTGCTGTCGCGCCACGGGAGTCGGGCCGAAGGCCGTGCCCGTACTCGTACTCGTGCCCGTACTCGCGCCCGTGCCTGTGCTTGCGAGTGGGGCCGTGAGCGGGTCCGTACGGCGGCTTCCGCAGTTCGGGCCTTGCGTCCCGCGGGGCGAACGGATGGAGACGGCGGGGCTTGCGGGGGCGCTCGCCTGGCGAGGTCAGGCCCCTCGCCGGCGGGGCGCGCCGCGTAAGCCCGTACGACTGCAAAGGCGGCAGCCGCCGCGTACGCCCGTACGACCTCACGAGCGGTGGCATCGCCTAACCCGTGCCTAACCCGTACGACCTCACGAGCCGGTACGGCCACCCACCCAAGCCCGTACGCCGTGCGGCCCGGGCCGCTCCCGCGCGGGTGACCGCGCGAGTGCGACCCGGGAGCGTCACGCAGGGGCGGGCAGGGTCAGCCGCGTCCGTAGTACGTGTCGAAGTTCTTGGAGAACTCGCGCTTGTTGAAGTTGTCCCAGTTGATGGACCAGGTCATGAGGCCGCGCAGGGCGGGCCACGTGCCGTGGGTCTGGTAACTGCCGCAGTCCGTCTTCTTGGTGAGGCAGTTGAGGGCCTTGTTCACCTCGCCGGGCGAGGTGTGGCCGTTGCCCGCGTGGGTGCTCGCCGGCAGGCCGATCGCGACCTGGGACGGCTTGAGGGCGGGGAAGACGTTGTTCTTGTTGCCGGCCACCGGGAAGCCGGCGAGCAGCATGTCCGTCATGGCGATGTGGAAGTCCGCACCACCCATGAAGTGGTACTGGTTGTCGAGACCCATGATCGGACCCGAGTTGTAGTCCTGTACGTGCAGCAGCGTCAGGTCGTCCCGCAGCGCGTGGATGACCGGCAGGTACGCGCCGGCGCGCGGGTCCTGGCCGCCCCACGGGCCGGAGCCGTAGAACTGGTAGCCGAGTTGGACGAAGAACGTCTCCGGCGCCATCGTGAGCGTGAAGCCCGCCCCGTACTTGGCCTTCAGCGACTTCACCGCGGAGATCAGGTTGACGACGGTGGGGGTCTTCGGGTTCTTGAAGTCCGTGTCACCGTTGTTGAGCGAGAGCGAGTGGCCCTCGAAGTCGATGTCGAGCCCGTCGAGTCCGTACCGGTCGATGATGGCGCTCACGGACGAGACGAACTTGTCGCGCGCGGCCGTCGTTTCCAGTCTGACCTGGCCGTTCTGGCCGCCGATGGAGATCTGTACCTTCTTGCCCGCGGCCTGCTTGGCCTTGATGGCGGCCTTGAACTCTTCGTCGGTCTCCACGTTCGGGCACTCGCTCTTGGGACACAGGCTGAACCTGATGTCTCCCGAGGTGGTGGACGTCGGCTCGCCGAAGGCCAGGTTGATGATGTCCCAACTGGCGGGCACGTCGGCCATGCGGGTGTAGCCGGAACCGTTGGCGAAGCTGGCGTGGAGATAGCCGACGAGCGCGTGCTCGGGGAGGGCGGCCCGGGACGCGGCGGCGGGCGCCGGCGTCGTTGCCGGGGCGGCCGTGGCCGGGGAGGGCAGGGTGAGCGCGGTAGCGGCGACCGCGCTCGCGGAGGCGAGCAGCACACCGAGTGATCTCGCACGGCGGTGCGCCTGGGGGCGGTGGTGCAAGCGCATGGGGGCTCCTTGGGGGCTTCGACGGCGGTACGGGTGGGGGCGCACGGGTCGAGGCGGGAGAGGCGCTTCCGTTGGGGTGGGGGACGGCCAGGGAGGCTCGGAAGCGGCTCTCTCCGCGCAAGCAGCAAACAAGGACTAGACCACAAGTGTCAATGGTCCGGACCAAAACTAAAGGGGAGGTGCGGGGTGGTGTGGCGCCGCATCAGGGGGGGCGCGGCGCGGGGGTGAGTGGCCTGGTCGGCCGGGGTGTGACGGTTCGCAAAGCGGTGGGGGAGGGGGTGCGGGGTTGGCGTGGGGAGAGCCGCGGCGGCGGTGCGGGGGCGGCGCGGGAGTTGATGTGGAACGGGTGCGTCCGGGGCCGTGATGGCTCAACTCGCTGATCTGGTGCGGCGGATGGTGGTGGTGACGGCGAGTGTGCAGGTGTGTGGCGGTGGTTGTCGTCGCGGCTGTGCGGGTGCGAGCGCGGGTGCGAGCGTGTGGGTGTGGCTGCACGGGTGTGGGCGCGTGGGGTGTGTGGGTTTGCGGGTGGGGCGTACGGGTGGGGTGGAGGTTTACGGGCCCCGGGGCGGCCCATCGCTACGAGCCGAGCCGAGCCGAGCCGAGCCGAGCCGAGCCGAGCCGAGCCGAGCCGAGCCGAGCCGAGCCGAGCCGAGCCGGGGTGGTGCGGGGGCCGGGGATGGGGCTGGGCCGGGGAGCGGTCGGGGGTGGAGCTGGGAGGGGCCGGCGTGTTGTGCGGTGTGCCCCGGCACGTGCGCGGCGGTGTGCATGACGTGCGCCGTGGCGGATGGGGCCGCTGTCCCGTGCGGTGCGAGTGCCCCGCACCGTAGGGCCATCGCGTCAGTGGTCCGGCTTTGACCAGGGCCACTTCAGGGCGCCGCGGGGTTTGCCCTCGGGCGCGTACTCGTACTGCCAGCCGCGGGGGATGCCGAGCCGGCGGGAGAGGCCGCTGGGGGCGCGGAGGTAGACGTAGACCGTCGGTGGGGTGCCGTCGTCGTTGGGCACCGGCACCTCGTACGTCTTGGGCGGCTGTCCGGTGGCGCCGGTCAGTACCGGCAGCACACGGCCGTCGAGCGGCCCGCCGACGAAGGGTGTCTCTACGCTTCTCACCCCTTCAGTGTCACATTGCGGCGCGCGCCGTGCCCCGGTCGGGCGGGCGGCAGGCGGGCCCGAACGGCGGACCCGGACGGTAGGCCCGAGGCGACCGGCGGGGCGCGGGGAAGCCGCGTCGCGCGGGCCGCCCGGGTCGGGTGCCTGCCGGATGGGTGGTCGGCGGATGGGTGGTCGCCGTTCGGGAGCGGCCCGCGGGGTGCGGGGCGGATGGGTCAGAGGAGGGGGGTGGCGTCGTTGACGAGGGGGAGGATGCGGCGGGTGACGTCGGCCACCGCGCCGTCCGGGGTTTCGAGCGAGAGCGTCCGGCGCGCCACTCGTTCGGCCTCCGCGTCGCGGGCGGCGGTCGCGGTCAGCAGGGCGACGAAGTGGTCGACGAGCCAGTCGCGCAACTCGGCGACCGGCGGTTGTTTGCCCTCGTCGACCCAGATCAGCGAGGCGGCCTCGACCGCAGTGATCCACACCCGCACCATCATGCGCAGCCGTGGACCGGGTTCGGGCGTGCCGAGGTGGATGAGGATCTGCTCGGCCGCGGCCCGGCGCACGCCGTCGACGATGGCGTTGGTCCGTGAGGTCTCGGCGACGCTGCCGCCCCGGAGCAGTGCGGAGAACCCCGCGGCGTGTTCGTGCACGAAGGTGAGGTAGCGGTCCAGCGCGTGGCTCAACCGCTCGGTGGGCGGGCCCGTCTGGGGTTCGGCGAAGCAGTCCCTGAGCTGGTCCGCCGCGCTGCCCACGGCCGCCTCGTACAACTGCTGCTTGCCGCCGGGGAAGTACCGGTAGACCAGCGGGCGGGAGGCGTCGGCCGCGGCGGCGACATCGTCCAACGAGACGTTCTCCGGCGCGCGGCGCGCGAACAGGTCGAGCGCCGCGGTGAGCAATTCGGCGCGGCGCTCCTCGACGCTCAGCCTGCGATAGGTGGCACGGTTCGCGGGGCGGGGCGGGGCGGCTGCCGCGGGCGCGTTCCCACCACTGGTCATGAAGGGCTACCTCTCATGCAAGCAGCCTAACCGGCGAGGGGAGCGACCGGTTGAAATCCCCCTACTTGCCCGGACGAGCCCGATGCGACCCGGTGCGCGACATTGCGGTCCCCGCTGGTGCGGCACCACCCGCGACACCCCGCGCGCATGCCGCTTGTGCGCGCTGCGCATGCCGCTCGTATGCAAGCCACGGGGAGTTGTATGCAAGCTGCGCTGGGGCGCATGCAAGCCGTACGGGGTTGTATGCGAGCCGGGCGGAGTCGTATGCGAGAGGTCCGGAGCGCATGCGGGTTGCGTACGGGTTGTATGCATGCGGCGCGCCCTTGTGTACGGGCGGTATGCGTGATGCATGCGGGCGGCGTGCCTGGCATCTGTTGAGCGATGCGGGCGTACGGGGCCGGGCGTGCCCGTCCCCAGCCCCGTGCCCGTCCCCAGTCCCGCGCCCGCCTCGCCCCACGCGCCGCGGGGACTACGCCAGCAGCCCGCTCGCCTTCCACAGGCGACGGCCGACGCCGCGCAGTACGCCGATGTCGTCCAGGAAGTCGGTCAGGCGCTTGGCGCCGGTCTGCATGACCTCGCGGCGGTGGGCGCTTGCCCTGACCTGGGCGATCGCCTCGTTGCGGTCGAGGCCGACGTCCGAGTAGACCTTCGGGTTGATGAAGGCGATGGAGAAGATGCGGGCGAACTCGCCGGAGACCACCCGGGTGTACTCCGCCTCCCAGCGCGGCGCCCGTACCATCTGGCGGCGCAACTCCTCGCGCGCGTACCGCACGTGGCGGGCCTCCTCCACCACGTGGATGCGGGTCACGCCGCGTACCAGCGGCTGGACGCGCTCGTCGGGGAAGGTCAGCCGCTGCATCCAGTCCAGGATCTCCTCGCCCAGCAGAGTGGCCGTGAACGAGCCCGGCGTGGTGGAGATGGTCTTGAAGAGGCGGCCGAGGTTGTGGTGGAGGCGGGTGACGGGGTACGGGGGGACGTCCGACTTCTGGATCAGGCGGGCGAACATCATCGAGTGCCGGCACTCGTCGGCGATCTCGGTCAGCGCGTAGCGGACGTGGGCGCTGGTGGTCGGTCGGTCGTAGATGTGCCGGATGAGCAACTGCATCAGGATGACCTCGAACCAGATGCCCAGCGAGGCGAGCGCGGCGGACTCGTGGCGGGAGAGCAGCAGGCGCTGTTCCTGCGACATCCGCTTCCACAGCGGCGTGTCGTACAGCGAGACCAACTCCGGCGGCCAGAACCACTTGTCGTCCTCGAACGGTGCGTCCCAGTCGAGTTCGCGGTCCGGGTCGAAGGAGTGCTTGGCCGAGGAGACCAGCAGCCGCTCGGCCACCTGCTCCCGGTCCTTGAGCTGCCCGAGTGCGTCCCTGAGCAGCTCGATGTCGGTCGTCGTCGCAGTCATGGCTGAGCACACCTCGCTGATGGTTGACCCGCGGTCACGCTCTTATGAGACTGCGCGTCAGCAAGGCAGTCAATCCTTCCGGCGTAAGTTGTTGACCGGGCGGTAACGAGCGTGTGGGCTGTCCCCGTACGCGCGCGCCCGCGCCGTTGCCTGCTGGTGCTGGTGCTGGTGCTGGTGCTGGTGCTGGTGTCGGCGGCGTCGGGGTCGTCCGCGTCGTGCCCGGCGCGCGCCGTCCGGCATGGCGCCCGGCGTGGCCGCGGTGCGGCTGAGAGGCGGACGCGGTGCGGACTTGGTGTGGTCGGCCCCGGCCGCTGGCGCCCTGGCGCGCGTTCCCGATCCACCCCAGACCCGATCCACCCCAGAACGGAGTTCCTTCATGGCCAGCGAGTCGAACGAGGCGGGCGGGTCGCCCGCGGCAGGTGCGCCGATCGTGCGCGCCGAGTGGAGCGAGCGGATCACCCCGCCGTACACCGGTGGCGAGCGCGCGTCGCTCCGCGCCTACCTCGACTTCCACCGTGCGACGCTCGCCATGAAGTGCGAGGGGCTGACCGACGAGGAGTTGCGCGAGCGCTCCATGCCGCCGTCCACGCTGTCCCTGCTCGGCCTGGTGCGGCACATGGCCGAGGTGGAGCGCGTCTGGTTCCGCCGGGTGATCAACGGCGAGGACCTGACGTGCGTCTGGTCCGAGGCGGGTGACTTCCAGCAGGCGTACGACGTGCGGACGGCCTCGTCGGCGGAGGCGTTCGCGGCGTGGCGCGATGAGGTGGAGCATGCGCGGCGCATCGAACGCGCCGCGCCGTCCCTTGAGGTGACGGGACATCAGCCGCGGTGGGGTGCGGACGTGTCGCTGCGCCTGGTGATGCTCCACCTCATCCACGAATACGCCCGGCACAACGGGCACGCCGACTTCCTCCGCGAGGGCGTCGACGGCACGGTGGGTGCCTGATCGCCCGCTGCCGGGCGGCGGTTCGTGGGCGGGGCCCGGCCCGGGACTTCGTACGCCGCACAGGGGCTCGTACGTCCCGGGGCGCGCGCCCGTCAGGCCGTCTTGACCAGGCCGTCGTCGACGCGTACGTCGGACCCGGCGATGCTGGCCGCATGGCCGGAGAGCAGGAACGCGACCAGCGAACCGATGTGGGCCGGTTCCGCGATGTGGCCGGTGGTCAGGCGGAACCGCTTGGGCAGATGGGCCACCACCTCCTCCTGTGGCACGCCGAACGCCGCCGCCAAGATCGCCGCCGGCCCGTCGGGGTCGGCCCAGCGCTCGATGTGGACGGGGCCGGGTGAGACAGTCAGTGCGCGGACCCCCTGCGGCCCGAACTCCTCGTCCAGCGCCTTGGTCAGCGCGTTGAGCGCGGCCTTGGCCGCGCCGTAGTCGACGGTCGTGGCGGCCGGGACGCGGGCCGCGGTCGATGAGATGTTGACGAGGGCGCCCTTGCGGCCGATCAGGTGCGGCAGTGCGGCCCGGGCGACCCGGATGGTGCTGTAGAGGTTGAGGTCGAGCGTGCGTTGCCAGTCGGCGTCGGCCAGGCCGAGGAAGCCGCCCGCGTTGTACGTCTCCTTGCCGCCCACGTTGTTGACGACGAAGTCGAGGCCGCCGAGCGTGTCCACGGCGTGGGCGACGAGGTTCGCGGGGCCGTCGCCGGGGGCGCCGGCGCAGACGACCGGTACGGCGCCGGAGTCCTTGAGCGCAGGCGTGATCGTACGGGCGCAGCCGACCACCCGTACGCCCTCGGCCAGCAGTGCCTTGGTGATGGCGAGCCCGGTGCCGCGGCTGGCGCCGGTGACGATGGCGGTCTTGTTGGTGAGCTGAAGGTCCATGGGCTGTGGATCACTCCTTACGAAGTGGCCCAGGCGGTGCTTTGCCGGGCAATTGGCGGTTAATCATGCGGAAGTTACCCGAACGCGCAGGGTGGCACGCCCGGATCGTCGCCGGGCCCGCAGCGGGCTGACCCCGCGGACTCCGGCGCGCGCCCCCCACGCCCCGGCCCGCCTCCACGCACCAAGCCACCGCATCCCGCGCGCGAGGGACCGCCGGCCGCCCCAAACCGGCGTGCGCGCCGGGCCGGTGCGCCACTACCTTCGCTTCGCATGCGACAGCGGCCCGAAGCACTCGATGAACACGCGCTCCGGCAGGCCCTCCACGGTTGGGGGTTGGCCGACGCGCGACTGACCTACGCGCCCGTCGGGTTCGGCGACTACCACTGGATCGCCGAGCCGACCGGCCCCACCGGCCCTACTGGTCCCACCGACCCCAGCAGGCCCGCCTCCCGTGCCTTCATCACCGTCGTGGACCTGTACGCCAAGGAGGCGGAGCGGCCGGCGGCGGAAGTCGCAGCCGGAGCACCCGGTGCGGGTCGGGCCACCGAGACCGCACCGCCCACTCACGCCGCGCTCACCCCCGAGGCCACACAGGCCACACAGGCCACACAGGCCGCACCCGCCCCCGTAACGGCACGCGCTGCCTCCTCCCACTCCACCCGCCCTGCCACTTCCCACCCACCTCACGCTGCTTCCTCCCACCCACCTCACGCTGCCTCCTCCCACCCACCCCACGCTGCCTCCTCCCACCCACCCCACGCTGCTTCCTCCCACCCACCCCACCCTGCGTTCACCACCCTGCGCAGCGCGCTGGACACCGCCGCCGCCCTGCGGGCCGGGCCCTGCGGTGAGGCCGTCGTGGCGCCGTTGCCGAGCGCGGACGGCGAGCGGGTGCGGCGCGTCGACGCGCGGTACGCGGTCAGCGTCTTCCCGTACGAGAGCGGCGTGGCGGGGGAGTTCGGGCGGTGGCGCTCCGCCGCCGAACGGCACCGGGTGCTCGACCTGCTGGCGACCTTGCACCGCAGCCCCGTACCGGCCGGCGCCGTCCACCTGCCGCCGCACCTGTCCGCGCGGGGCGCGCTGGAGCGGGCGTTGGCCGATGTGCGGGGGCCGTGGCGCGGCGGGCCGTACGCGGAGCCGGCCCGCGCGCTGGTCCTGCGGGGCGGGGACGCGCTGCGGGGCCGGCTCGCCGAGTTCGACGGGCTGCTCGCCGAGGTGGCCGGGCGCGGCGCCGCACCGGTGGTCACGCACGGCGAGCCGCACGCGGGCAACGTGCTCTTCGCCGGGGACCGCCCCCGGCTCGTGGACTGGGACACGGTCGGCCTCGCCGTCCCCGAGCGTGACCTGTGGCTGGTGGCCGAGGGCCCGGCCGACCTGGACCGGTACGCACGGGCCAGCGGCCGGGAGCCGGACCCGGCGGCGCTCGCGCTGTACGCGCTGCGCTGGGAACTTGAGGACGTCGCCGCCTACCTCGACTGGTTCCGCGCACCGCACGAGCGCACCGCGGACACCGAGGTGGCCTGGGCCGGGCTGAGCGGCACCGTACGGGCGCTACTCGCGCGCTGACCTCCCGCGACCTCTGCCGCGCGGTGGCCTCCAGACGGTGCCGCACCGCGAGGCGTCGACCTCTGCCGCGCGCTGACCCTTCCGTCGCGCGGTGGCCCCCCGCCGCGCGCTGACTCCCCGCCCCGGCAGGGCCGCACGCCCGCCGCAGCCCCCTAGCCACCCCCGTGTCCGCTGCTCCGGGGCGACCCGGGCGGCGGCGGGCCGTGCTGCCCCGCCGTGGTCCGAGGGCGTGGGCCCCCTATTCGCCCCCGCCCGCTCCGGGTGCCGCGGTTGCCGGTGGAGCGGGCCCGGGAAGGGCTGCCAGAGGGCCACGGGCCGGATCGGTAGCGCCCGTGGGGGGCGGCGCGGCCCGCGGGGCGGCGCCTCGCGCCGGGCGGGAAAGGGGAGCCATGCGGGTCAGGAAGACGGGTTGGTACGACCGGGGGGAGGCGGGGCTGCCCCCGTCGATGGCGTACCGGGCGCCCAGGGGGCCGTACGCCGACGGGTGGTTCGCGCTCGCCGGCAGCGCCGAGTTGGCGCGCGGCCAGGTGTTGACCCGCCGGCTGATGGGCGAGGACGTGGTCCTCTACCGGACGGCCGGCGGCCGGGTGCGGGCCACCGAACCGCACTGCCCGCACATGGGCGCCCACCTCGGCTACGGCGCCACGGTCTGCGAGGAAGACCTCGTCTGCCCCTTCCACCACTTCAGATTCGGCCCGGACGGGACCTGCGTACGGACCGGTTACGGCACCGCGCCGCCCAAGGCCCGGCTGGCCACGCTGGAGTGTGCCGAGGTGGAGGGGCTGGTCTTCGTGTGGAAGCACGCACTGGGCAAGCCGCCGCTGTGGGAACTCGACACCCGCCCGGGCACGGGCTTCTCCACGCCGTACCAGACGGTGCGGGCGCTGGTGGAGTATCCGCAGGACGTCATCGAGAACATCGTGGACTACGGGCACTTCCTGCCCATCCACGGCATTCGGGCCGAGATCGTCGAAGAACCCTGGTTCGACGGCCTGCGGATGGGCACCACCTACCGCTTCCACCAGGCCAAGGGCAGCAAGGACGCGGCCCGGGTGTCATCCGTCGCGCCCCGGGTGAAGGTCGTCGTGCAGGGCATCGGCGTGGGGTACACCGAGATCGACGTGCCCCGCATCGGGCTCCAGATGCGGAGCAGGTTCGCCGTCACGCCGGTGGACGCGGCCCACGTGGACCTGCGGCTCACCACCAGCGCCCGCCTCCCGGGACTCGGTGCCCGAGCCGCCGCCGGACTGCCGGCCGCCCTCACCGCCAGGGCCCTGAGCTGGCTGTTCTGGTACGACACCCGCAAGGACTTCCCCATCTGGGAGCACCGCAGGTACGCCCAACAGCCGCGGCTGGCCAAGGGCGACGGGCCGGTCGTACGGTTCCGCCGCTGGGCGCAGCAGTTCTACAGCGGTCAGCTTCCGGGACAGCAACCGGCGGCAGCCACCGGGCTGGGTGATCAGGCGGCGGGCGGCGCTGGGCAGGGCGGGCGGGCGCCGGCCCCCGCGACCGCTGGCG
>NZ_JBEHZD010000580.1:0-4595 GCF_040240285.1 Streptomyces sp. HSW2009
GCTCCCCGCCGGCCTGCGGCTGGAGCTGGTGGACCCCGGGGTGCCGGCGCCGCCCGGGCCGGCCCGCCCCACGGACCCCGGCGGGCCGGACGCGGACGCCGACGCGGGCCAGGGCCGGCACGAGGCGCGCGAGTCCGCGGCCGAACACCGCGCGGAGGACGTACGCGGCGAGCCGCGGGACGCGGGCGACGGGCAGCAGCCGAGAGACCAGCGGGACCTCCGGGAACAGGCCGACCAGCAAGATCCAGCCGACCCCCGGCAGGACCAGGGCGACCAGCAAGGTCAGCAGGACCAGCAGGACCAGCAAGGCCAGGCAGACCAGGGCGACCAACAGGCCCAGCAAGAGCCCGGCAGTCCCGAAGGGCTCGTCATCGACGGCGACGACCTCGCGCGGCAGACGCCGACCGACGCCCTGGTGCTCGACCAGAACCGGGCGGTCCCGGCCGACCTCGTACTCCCCGCGGAGACCGACGAGCAGGCGGACGAACAGCGCACCTGGCAGCGCCGCTACACCGCCCCGCGCCCCCGCATCGTCCTGCGCAAGGGCTGGAGCGCGGACGAGCGGCTGCGCGAGCGCCGGCTCGGCTACACCAAGACGGTCCAGGCCGCGTTCGTGCACCACAGCGCGACGGGCAACAACTACCGCTGCTCGCAGGCGCCTTCGGTCATCCGCAGTATCTACCGCTACCACGTCAAGAGCAGCGGCTGGCGCGACCTGGGCTACAACTTCCTCGTCGACAAGTGCGGAAACGTCTACGAGGGCCGCGCCGGCGGGCCCGCCAAGCCCGTACTCGGCGCCCACACCCTGGGCTTCAACTCCAACAGCACCGGCATCGCCGTCCTCGGCACCTTCTCCCGCACCGCGCCGCCCGGTGCCGCGGTACGCGCCGTGGCGAAGCTCACCGCGTGGAAGCTGGGCCTGCACGGGCGCGACCCGGGCGGCAGCGCGTACCTGGTCTCCGACGGCAGCAACAAGTACCGCAAGGGCGTCACGGTACGGCTGAAGGTGATTTCCGGGCACCGTGACGGCTTCACCACCGACTGTCCCGGGACCCGGCTCTACCAGCGGCTCGCTGCGGCGCGCAGCACGGCGGCCAGGCTCCAGGGGCGGTGATCGCACCACCTGGTTGACCGGGCCGAACCGGGCGTTCACCGTCTGCTTACACTGGCCGCCGACCTCCCTCCGGGCGCAGGGGCCCGGCGGCCAGCCGGCCCCAAGGGAAGCAGAGACGACAAGGTGACAGAAGCGATCCTCCTGGTCGGCGGCAAGGGCACCCGGCTGCGCCCGCTGACGGTGCACACGCCCAAGCCCATGGTCCCGGCGGCGGGGGTGCCCTTCCTCCCCCACCAGCTCGCCCGCGCCCGGGCCGCGGGCGTCGAGCACGTCGTGCTGGCGACCTCCTATCTGGCCGAGGTCTTCGAACCGCACTTCGGCGACGGCTCCGACCTGGGGCTGCACCTGGAGTACGTGACGGAGCGGGAGCCGCTGGGCACCGGCGGGGCGATCCGCAACGTGGCCGAGCGGCTGCACTCGGGCCCGGACGAGCCGGTGCTGATCTTCAACGGCGACATCCTCACCGGGCTCGACATCCGGGCCCTGGTCGCCACGCACGTCAGCGCCGGCGCCGACGTCTCGCTGCACCTGACCCGGGTCGATGACCCGCGGGCGTACGGCCTGGTGCCCACGGACGACGACGGGCGGGTCACGGCGTTCCTGGAGAAGCCGCAGACGCCTCAGGAGATCGTCACCGACCAGATCAACGCGGGCGCCTACGTCTTCAACCGCTCCGTCATCGACGCGATACCCACCGGCCGGCCGGTCTCGGTCGAACGCGAGACCTTCCCCGGCCTGCTCGCCGCCGGCGCCCACCTCCAGGGCATGGTCGACGACACGTACTGGCTCGACCTCGGCACCCCGCAGGCGTTCGTCCGCGGCTCGGCCGATCTGGTGCTCGGCCGCGCCCCGTCGCCCGCGGTGCCGGGCCGGCACGGCGACCGGCTGGTGCTCGCCGGGGCCGAGGTCGCCGCCGACGCCAAGCTGACCGGCGGCACGGTCGTCGGCACCGACGCCAGGATCGGCCCCGGCGCCCGGGTTGAGGGCAGCACCGTGCTGGCCGGCGCGGTGGTGGGGGAGGGCGCCAGGGTCCGCGACTCGCTGATCGGGGCCGGCGCCCGGATCGGGGCCCGTACGGTGCTCGACGGCGCGGTCATCGGCGACGGCGCTCGGGTCGGGGCCGACAACGAACTGCGCGACGGCATGCGGGTGTGGTGCGATGTGGCGATCCCGACGGCGGCGGTGCGGTTCTCGTCTGATCAGTAGCCGGTAGCCCGCGTCGAGCACCCGCAGGGCGCCGGCGCGGTGCAGCCCGGCCCCGTGCAGCCCGCCGCCGACCAGGACATCGCCATCATCGGCCTGGCCGGCCGCTACCCGCAGGCCGCCGACCTGGCCGCGTTCTGGGAGAACCTGCGCGACGGTGTCGACGCGGTCACCGAGGTACCGCCGCGCCGCTGGGACCACGGCCCGCTCTACGACCCGGAGAAGGGCAAGCCCGGCGCCTCGTACGGCAAGTGGGGCGGCTTCGTGGAGGGCGTGGAGCTCTTCGACCCGCTGTTCTTCAACATTCCGCCGGTCGAGGCGGAGTTCCTCGACCCGCAGGAGCGGCTGTTCCTCGAAACCTCCTGGCAGGTCATCGAGGACGCCGGCTACGCCCCCGGCTCGCTGGCCGGCAAGAAGGTCGGCGTCTACGCCGGCGTCATGTTCGGCCTCTACCAACTCCTGGCCACCGACAAGTACGGCGGCTGGCTCAACGGCAACTCCTCGTACGCCTCGGTCGCCAACCGCGTCTCCTACTTCTACGACTTCCACGGGCCGAGCGTCACCGTCGACACCATGTGCTCCTCCTCGCTGGTCGCCGTGCACCAGGCGTGCGCCGCCATCCGCAGCGGCGAGTGCGAACTGGCCCTGGCCGGCGGCGTCAACGTGATGTCCCACCCGGCCAAGTACCTCCAGCTCGCCCAGGGCGGCTTCCTCTCCAGCGACGGCCGCTGCCGGGCGTTCGGCGAGGGCGGCGACGGCTATGTGCCGGGCGAGGGCGTCGGCGCGGTGCTGCTCAAGCCGCTGGCGAAGGCGCTCGCCGACGGCGACCACGTGCACGCCGTCATCAAGGGTTCGGCCGTCAACGCGGGCGGGCGCACCAGCGGCTATTCGGTGCCCAACCCGCAGGCCCAGGCCGAGGTGATCGGCGACGCGCTGGCCCGGGCGAAGGTCGACCCGCGCAGCATCTCCTACGTGGAGGCGCACGGCACCGGCACCGCGCTCGGCGACCCCATCGAGATCACCGGTCTGACCAGGGCGTACCGGCAGGCCACCGCGGACCGGCAGTTCTGTGCGATCGGCTCGGTGAAGTCCAACATCGGGCACCTGGAGTCCGCGGCCGGCATCGCCGCGCTCACCAAGGTCATCCTGCAACTGCGGCACCGCAAGCTGGTGCCCTCGCTGCACGCCACCCCGCTCAACCCGCTGATCGACTTCGACCCGACCCCGTTCGTCGTCCAGCGGCAACTCGCCGACTGGCAGCCCGCGCGCGCCGCGGACGGCCGGGAGCTGCCGCGTCGCGCCGGCATCAGCGCGTTCGGCGCCGGCGGCACCAACGCCCACCTCATCATCGAGGAGGCGCCCGAGCCCGCGCCCGAGCCCGCGCCCGAGCCCGCGCCCGAGCCCGCGCCCGAGCCCGCGCCCGAGCCCGCGCCCGAGCCCGCGGCCGAGCCCGCCCGGGAACACCTCTTCGTCCTCTCCGCCCAACAGGAAGAGGGCCTGACGGAGGCCGCCGGGCGGCTGCTGGCCCATCTGGAACGGGGCCTGACCGGCGACGACGAGCGGCCCGCGGCCCCGGCGACCCCCGCCGCCGCGGGCGGCCCGCAGATCAGCCGCGACAGCGCGTACGCCCACACCCGGGCCGCCGTCGCCGCCGTGCTCGGGCTGCGGCCGGCCGCCATCGACGACGACGAGCCGTACGCGGACCAGGGCCTGGACGCCTACGAACTGGCCGCCTGTCACGAGCAGTTGCAGGAGGAGCTCGGGTTCGCCTTCCCGGCCGAGGTGCTGCACGAGCAGCCCACCGTCGCCCGTACCGCGGCCCACCTGGCCGCGCTCCACGGCCCGCAGCCGGCCACCGCGACGCCCACGACCACGGCGACGCCCACCGCCACACCCGCCGCCACCGAGCTCTCCCTCGCCGACCTGGCGTACACCCTCCAGACCGGGCGCGAGGCGATGGCCGAACGCCTCGCCGTACGCGCCGCCGAACCGGCCGAACTGCGCCGGGGGCTGCGCGCCTACCTGGAGCGGCGCACGGACGCGCCCGGTGTGTGGTTCGGCTCCACCGAGAACCACGACCGCCGCCTCAACTCGCTGCTGCGGCACGACGTGACGCTCAAGTACACCCGGCAGTTGCTGGCCGAGGGCCGGCTGGACGAGACCGCCGACATGTGGGTCATGGGCGCCGAGGCCGACTGGTCCGCGCTGTGGGAGGGGCAACGGCGCCGCCGGGTGCCGCTGCCGACGTACGCCTTCACGCGCGAGGTGCACTGGATCG
>NZ_JBEHZD010000581.1:0-4576 GCF_040240285.1 Streptomyces sp. HSW2009
CGGTGCCGTGCGGCCCGGAGCCGTGGCGCGCTGGCCGAGCCGCAGCCGCAGGAGGCCGGCCCACAACCGGCGGGCCGCCGCCGCCCGTTCGGGGTCAGACCGGTTCGGACCGGTCTGCGTCGCGCGGTCGGCGGGCGGCTGCGCCACGCCGTCCCCGCACAGATCCACACACGCCGTGCCGTACGCGGCGTGGCAGGCTCCCCCGCAACTGGCCCCCGGGCAACCGCCGCCCGCTGCCGCGCGGTCACGCCCCCGGGCGGCACCCGCGGCCCGCCGGTCGTACGCAGCCGCCGGCAGCACGCCCCGCACCTCAGCAGACGGCGTGCCGAACCTGGCCGCGCCCGCCGCGTCGTACCGGGCGCCCCCGCCGTCGCCGTACGCGCCGTGCCCGGCACCGGCGCGGGACGGGTGGGCCGTGCGGGGGCCCTCGCCGTACGCGACGCCCGCCGCATCGCCGTACGCGCCCGCCCCGATCGCCTCCTGGCCCACCTCGTCGGCTTCCGCCACGCTCTCGGGCTGCCAGCCGTGCCGGTCCAGGGCGCGGACCAGCGCGCCCACCATCCGCGGGTCGAACTGCGATCCGGCGCAGCGGCGGAGTTCCTCGACGGCGACGGAGACCGGGCGGGCCCGCCGGTAGCTGCGGGTCGAGGTCATCGCGTCGAACGCGTCGGCCACCGCCACCACCCGGGCCACCTCCGGGATCTCGCCCCCGGCCAGGCCGTGCGGATAGCCGCTGCCGTCCAGCCGCTCGTGGTGGTGCAAGATCGCCGACCTGGCCTCGCCGAGACAGCCGATCCCGTGCGCCACCGCGTCGCCCTGTTCCGGGTGCAGCTCGATCACCTGCCGCTCCTGCGGGGTCAACGGCCCGTTCTTGCGCAGCACTCGGGTCGGCACGGCGAGCTTGCCCACGTCGTGCAGGACGCCGGCGACGCGCAGCACATCCTGCCGGTCGGCCGCCATGCCCAGCTCGCGGGCGATCAACACCGACGCCTCGCCGACGCGTTCGCCGTGTCGACGCGTATAGCGGTCCTTCAGGTCCAGGGCCTGCACCAGCGCCCGCACGGCCAGTGGGCGCGCGGCACGCTCCCGGGGCCAGGGGGCCGGCCCCCGGCAGGCCGCCCCGATCGGCACCAGCACCAACAGGGCGGCCGACGGCCCGTACGGGCTCCGCCACAGCACCGCCATCACCAGTCCGACGAGTGCCAGCAGGAGTTGCACGGCGCCGAACCCGGCCGCCGCGCGCCACCAGCCGGCCGCCGGGCGGCGCCCGACGGCGCGCAGCGCCCCGCCGTCCAGACAGGTCAGGGTCAGACAGCAGACGAGCGCTGCGCAGAGCGTGCCGGGCAGGGCGGGCAGCAGGTCGGCCGCGGCGACCGCCGCCGGCCCGTCGAGCGCGCGGAAGGCGGCGGCGCTCGCCCCCGCCGCCAGTGCGAGCCGTGCGACGCGCCAGCTCCGGCTGACCAACGCCGGCCCGCCGGCCGGGCCCTGGGCCACGCCCCGGAGCACGAGCGCGCCAGCCGCCGGCACCAGCGCCGCGGCTGCCGGCGGCAACAGGAAGGCCCCGGCGAAGAGCGCGGCGCTGCACCAGAGCGGCACCGGCACGGGTGCCGCGGCCTGTCCCGGGGGTGCGGCGGTGCCGCCCGGACCGACTGCGCTGGGGCCGGCCGGGTCCACCGCGGCGGGGCTGCCCGGATGCGTCACGGCCGTGTCGACGGGGCCGGCGGCGGAGCGGCCCGCGAGCTGACAGCCCGCGTAGCCGAGGGCGAGCAGCACGGTGGGGAGCCAGGGGGCGGCGCCCGAGGGCGCGGGGAGCAGGTCGGCGTCCGGGCCGAGGACCGCGACGGGGGCGCTGGCCAGGGCCGGGGCGGCGCAACAGGCCGCCGCACATACGGCGCCGAAGATGTAGATGCGCGCGGCTTGCGGAAGTGTCCGCACGGTGCCCTCCTCCCCCGTTCACACTGCCTTCCAGGTCAGGTTGGGGAGGATAGGACGGCATCACGGCAAAAACGTCTGCTCGGTACGAATCAGCCGCTCGGTGGGAACAGATACACACCTTCGGGTGACGAACAGTTGGCGAACATGTGGTGCACCACGCACCAGACGTTCATGCGTTCGCATACCGGGCGCCCTCCGCCTCGCCTGCCCCGCGCCACCCAGCGACCCCGCACCACCGGGCAACCACCCACCGCGCCACCACCCGCCCTTGGCAACCCGCGGTACGGGCCCAGGGGGCGCACGACGGCGCGAGCGCCGGCGGAAAGGGGGCACCCGACGAACGGCGGAGCAACGGCAGAACGGCGGCACGATAACGACAACAGCAACGACAACAGCAACGAGAACGCAGCGCAGATGCGAAGCGCGGGCAGCAGGCCCTGGGGCAGTGGATGCGAAGGGCGGCGAGCAGGAGGCCGCGGGCGCGTGCGGAAGCCGCAGGCGCCTGCGGGAAACCCCGAGCGGGAGCGCGCAGCGCACGGAGACATGCGGAAGCGCACGGAGACGCGTGGCGAGGAAAGGAAGGGGCCGAGAGCGGGAAGCCCGCCGTGGAGTCAGCCACGGGCCCCGGGACGAGGTAAGTCGCGGGCCGGGGCGAGGTCAGCCGTAGACCGGGCTGAGTGGGGTCAGCCGCGGGCCGGGGCGGAGCCAGTCGTGGGCCGCCCCGGGAGGTCAGTCGCAGGCGGTCAGTCGCGGGCGGTGGTGTCCGCGGTGCCGTCGGCGGCTCCTGCGGACGGCGCGCCCCAGGAGGGCGCCGAGGCCGCGGCGGCCGGGGGCGACGCGGCGGCAGGTCCGGCACCGGCGGTGGCCGCAGCGGCGCTGCTCGCCTTCGCGTCCGCGTCCGCGCCGCGCTGGGCGCTCTCCCCGCTGCCGTGCACGAACGGGCCGGGACCGGTCTCCAGCACCGCGTGCTCGGGCACGGCCTCGCCCGAGCGGATCAGCTCGATCCGGCCCATCACCTTGGACCGCAGGTCGGCGGGGACGTCGTCCTGGCCGCAGCAGCGCTTGACGAGCTTCTTGACCGCCTGCTCCAGGCCGTACTTCTCCAGACACGGCGAGCACTCATCGATGTGCACCTCGAACTTGGCGCAGTCACCGTCGGGCATCTCGTGGTCCAGGAACTCATACAGGTGGTCGAGGACCTCAGAGCAGTCCGTCTCGTGCGGGTCACCGCAGCTCATGAGCCCGAGCCTTTCCGATTGTGCGACTCTTCCCCTGACGGTGCCGGGGAGGCCCCGCTCGACACGGCCCCCGCGCCCGCCGGCACCAGCCCGCGTCCACGGGCGTAGTCCTCTAGCAGACCCCGGAGTTGGCGGCGCCCACGGTGCAGTCGAGACATCACCGTACCGATGGGTGTACCCATGATGTCCGCGATCTCCTTGTAGGCAAAGCCCTCCACGTCGGCGAGGTAGACCGCGATGCGGAATTCCTCGGGGATCGCCTGGAGTGCGGCCTTCACGTCGGAGTCGGGCAGGTGGTCGAGGGCCTGGGACTCGGCGGAGCGCAGCCCCGTCGACATGTGCGACTCGGCGCGCGCGAGCTGCCAGTCCTCGATCTCCTCCGCGGCGCTGCGCTGGGGTTCGCGCTGCTTCTTGCGGTAGGAGTTGATGAAGGTGTTGGTGAGGATGCGGTACAGCCACGCCTTGAGGTTGGTGCCCTCGCGGAACTGGTGGAACGACGCATACGCCTTGGCGTACGTCTCCTGGACCAGGTCCTCGGCGTCGGCCGGGTTACGGGTCATCCGCAGGGCGGCCGAATACATCTGGTCGAGGAAGGTCAGGGCGTCCCGCTCGAAGCGGGCGTTCCGCTCGGCGGCCGTCTCGTGTCCGTCCCCGGCCGCGGTCGTCTCGGCCCGAGCGGTCTCCTGCTCGGCAGCGCTGACCCCTGCGGCAGACACCTGCTGGCGCGCCGTGGCCGAACCCTGCGTCGTGCCGTCGGTCCCCGCGTCCGTCCCAGTGACCGGACCCACCTCCTCCAACACCGTGGCGAGGCCGGATGCGGTCCCGCTTGAATCGGAGAATAGACGACGATCCGGTGCGCCCGCCGCTCCAGCCAGCGTCGACTGGTCGACCCGAAGCTGCGACCACCCCAGGTCGGCGGTCTGCGGACGGGACGGGCAAGCAAGCGAACCCATGCGGGAGACTCCCATTCCTCGTACTGATGCCGCTCTACGTATCGGTCCCTACGCCCCGCACAACACCCGTCCACCGGTTCGCATTCCCGCGCTCAGCGACCGATCTGATCCAGCCAGGTGGCGACGGCTTCGGTGAGCACGTCCAGTGCGGCCTCTTGGGTGAGGTCGGCCGACTTCGGCACCGCGAAGCCGTGGTCGCCCGCCGGCACCTCCACGATCTCCGTGCCTGCGGGGAACTCCGCCGGTCGGCCGAACGGGTCCCGGCCGCCCTGCACCACCAGCGTCGGGAGCCCGGCGTCCGCCAGTTCGTCCGCCCGCGACTTCTCCGGCTTGCCCGGCGGGTGCAGCGGGAAGGAGAGCGCGAGCACGGCGCGGGGGGGCGCGGGGGGGCCCCCCCGGCCGGGCGCCCCCGGCCCCCCCCCGCCCCCCCCCCCCCCCCCCCGCCCCCCC
>NZ_JBEHZD010000582.1:0-4530 GCF_040240285.1 Streptomyces sp. HSW2009
CGACTGGGGGTGCGGGGGGGCGGGCAGCCAGGGGGCGTCCGCGTGCAGCTGGTCGGCGACCGGGGGCAGTTCATCCGGGGCCACCGCCCGCAGCCGCTGCCGGGGTGGCTGCGGGCGGGTCCGCAGCGGGGCGGCGGTGGCGCCGGCCGTCGCGGGGGAGAGGGGAGCGGCCGAGACTGCGGCGGAGGCCGCGGAGACCGGCGCTGGGGACAGGGAACGAACGTTGGTCATGAGGGTCAGCTCTTTCGCGCAGCGGGCGTCAAGTGGACGTCGTGCGCGCGGGCAGGGCTGGTGGCCGGGGAACCGACGTCCTGGCGGGACGTCGGGCAGCAGCGCAGTGAGCGGGCCCGCGCGTCAGAGCGCGCGACAACACTCACGGTCGAAGTGGTGCCCCTGGCGGGAAGGCCAAAACGGCTCAAGGTCGCTGCGACCTGTCGCGATGCTGTGGAGGCTGGCCATGCCCCTATTGAAGCAGACAATCCGATCGCGGTCCCCGGCTCGGTCGCAGGTCACCTCGCCGCCCGACCCCCTCCACGCGCCCCTTCGCACGCCGCTCCCACCCCCCAACGCAGCACTGAACAGAGCCTTCCGCCCCCACCGGAACCCCGACTCCGGGCCTGGTCACACGCCCCGTAGTGGCGTTGCTCACGGAGGGTATCTACGCGCGTAGGGGTTGCTCTGGGCGTTGTGTTGGGGCCCTCCGACGCCCCGTGGCCCGTTGCGGACGGCCGCATCCCTTCTTGTCGGCTTCTTGCTGACTTCTCGCCGGCGGTTCCCATTCGTCGCCTTCTGTTGGACCGGGGGAGGGGGGGGGGCTTGGGCTGGGGATGGGGTGTGGGTGCGCGGCTCGGGGCGCGGCTGGAGTGGGGCCCGACGGGGAGGGGGGCGGGTGCCGGGTGCGGGGCCGTGGGGGTGCGCGGCTGGGGGTGGGGCGTGGCACCAGCCCTCTCGCTCGCCCCCTCGCCCCCTCGGTGTCTCCGTCCCGTCCCCCGGCCCGCCGTCCGCTCCCGGCGCTGCGTTCGTCCGCTGTGTTTGTCCGCACTTTCCGGAGTTTCGTGTACGGGGGCTGGCTGGGGCGGCGGGGCGTGTTGTCGGGTTGGTGGGGGCGGGGCCGGTCGGGCCTGAGGGGCGCGCCGGGCCGGAAGGCGTCGCAGGGAGGCGGTGCGGGGAGGTGGCACGGGGCGGGGTGTAGGGAAGCGGTACGGGGGAGTGGTGCGGAGGGGCGGCGTCGGACAGCGGTGCAGGGCGGCCGGCATGGGGAAGTGGGGCGGCGCCGCGGTGCCGGGCGACGGCGTGGGGGAGCGGCGTGGAGGGGTGGCGGGTGCGGGGGAACGGCGTAGGGGTGCGCGTGGAGGGCGGCGTGCACATGGTGGGAATGCGGTGGAAATGGGGGGCGGGCCCGGCGCCCAGCCGTAGGTAACGCTCCGTCACCGTCTTGTTTCGGACATGCCGACAGCCTGTCGAACGCGTGCACTAGGGCCCGGGAATCGTTCCGACGCCCCATCAGTTCCCGTACAGAGAACGCTTCGAGGGGAGGGATCGACGGTGTGTGGTCATGTCGGCAGAGTGCCGGCGACCGGCAAAGTTTCCCCTTCGGGGCACTCCGCTTGTCAGTGCTGCCTGGCAACATGTCGACTATGACCACTGGGCTGGCGTCCCGCGCCGTGCGTGCCGCGACCTTCGCGGCCGTGTGCGTCGCCGCGGCGGCGGCGGGGCACGCGCTGGTGTCCGGCGCGGGTTTCTCGCCGCTGGCGCTCGGCAGCGCGTTCGCCGGCACGGCGTCGGCCGCCTGGTGGCTGGCCGGCCGGGAGCGCGGCGCGTTCGCCGTGACCGGTGCGACCGTGGTCACCCAGTTCCTGCTGCACCTGCTGTTCTCGCTGACCGAGCACCATCCGGCCCTGACCGCGGCGGGCGCCGCACCGGGCCGGATACCCCAGGCGGCGCACCCCGGCCACTCCCCGCCGGACGCCGCGGGCGCCGCCGCCTCCGTCGCACAACTCACCGGTGACGCCACCGCAGCCGTCCCGGTGGGCCCCGAGCACACCCAGTTGACCGGACTCGCCGGATTGTCGCCCTTCTGCCACGGCTGGGCCATGTTGCTCGCGCACGTACTGGCCGCCGTGGTGTGCGGTCTGTGGCTGTGGCGCGGTGAGCGCGCCGCGTTCCGGTTCGGCCGGGCGCTGGCCGCCGTCGTCTTCGTGCCGCTGCGCACCGCCTGGAGCGGCCTGGTCGCCGGTCCCTGGCGGCGGCCGACCCGCCGGCCGGCCCGGACGTACCGGGTCCGGCGGCTGCGCCAGATGTTCCTGCGCCATGTCGTGGTCGGTCGGGGGCCGCCGACCGGGGTCACCCTCGGCTGAACGCACCGTCACCTCGCGCCCGTGCAGCGCCCTGTGGTGGCGGGCGCATTTTCCGACGCCGGGACGCCCCCGCGAAGGCGTGCCCGTACGCGTTGGCTCCAGGCCCCGCGGTCCCTCGCCGTGTCCGTGCCGAAGCTGCCGTCGTGCCTTCGCCGGCCAACCGGCCCATCGGACGTGGCGGGGCGAGGCATGCGGTGCTGTCATCGCCGTCCCGCGGTCAGCCGTGGCTCGGCACACAGCCCCCACCAAGGACTCCATTGCGATGATTCCTGCCCAAGTACGGGCCTGCCCCGGGCCACCCCGCCCCGCGGACGACGAGGAGGTGACCGGTTGGGCGCTCGCAGCACGGGACGGCAACCCCGTCGCCGTCGAACGCTTCGTCCGGGCCACCTACCGGGACGTGTGGCGCTTCGTCACGCATCTGAGCGCCGACGTGCACAGTGCGGACGACCTCACGCAGGAGACGTTCCTGCGGGCGCTCAACTCGCTGCCCCGCTTCGCCGGCCGTTCGTACGCACGCACCTGGCTGTTGTCGATCGCCCGCCGGGTGGTCATCGACCGGTACCGGGCGGCCGCCGCCCGGCCGCGGGTGGCCGACGCCCCCAACTGGCAGTCAGCGGCCGAGGGAGCGCAGCCGTCCGGGCTGCCGGGCTTCGAAGAGGGCGTCGCCCTGCTCGACCTGCTCAACACCTTGGAGCCGCACCGGCGCGAGGCGTTCATCCTCACCCAACTGCTCGGACTGCCCTATGCGGAAGCCGCCGCCGTCGTCGGTTGCCCGGTCGGCACCGTGCGGTCCCGGGTGGCGCGGGCGCGGGAGGACCTGATCGCGCTGTTGCGTACCGCCGAGGTGTCCGGGGTGCCGATCGCGGCCTGAGCGGTGCGCCGCGTCAACGACGCCACCTGCGCCCCCCGCGCGGACCGCGTGGCCGCGCATCCGTACGCCGCGCCGAGTGAGCGCGTGCGACGGGCGCGAATACGACGCAGTGATCCGGCCACCCCACGTGGCCGGATCACGCGAGTTCTCGATTTCGGCCACCGGGGTATGCCCCTGGTTGTGGGGGGGGGGGGGGGGGGGGGCCGCGCGGCGCGGGGGGGGGGGGGGGCCGCCCCCCCGGCCGGGGCGGGGGGGGTCCGGGCGGGGGGTCCGGGGGGGGGCGGGGGGGGGGGCGCGGGGGGGCGCGCGGCCCCCCCCCCCCCCCCCCCCCCGCCATGGGTCCGCCGACTTCGCATGCTCGGCGTCGTCACCCCCTTCCTAGACTTTCCCGCTGACATTGCCGCACCTTTTCGCTCACCATCAGGAGAACGTTGTGACACCGGAGATTGAGAACGCCTTCGCCGAGATCCGTAGCAAGTACGGCTCCGACTCCATCGAGCGGGTGGAGGAGATGCTGGACAGCAAGAAGAGCGAGCGGCACCCGTTGCAACAGGGAGCCAAGTGGATCATGCCGGGGATTTCCCAGCAGCCGTGGCACGATGCGTACGGGCACGCCGAACACACCCCGTTCATAGAAGCCCTGGAGAAGAACCACGGGTCGATCAAGTCGGAGCTTGAGGCGACGTGGGCCGCGCGCCGTGAGGCATTCTCCAACTATGAGCACTACCTGACCCCGCAGGACGACTGGCAGGCCCTTTACCTGTACCGCACGGGCGGCCTGGTCGCGGAGGCGGCGACGGCCGCGCCGACCGCCTACCAGGTGCTCAAGGACTTTGCCGTCGACACCGAGAAGATTTGCCCGCTCCTTGAGTGCCATTTCTCCACGCTGTTGCCCGGCGCGGCCATCAAGCCGCACTGCGACCTGTGGAACTTCAGCATCAACCTGCACCTGGCGGTGGACATCCCGGAGGGGTGCGGGATCAAGGTCGCGGGCGAGACGCGCGGTTGGGAGGAGGGGAAGTGCCTGCTCTTCGACTACTCCTTCGAGCACGAGGCGTGGAACTCGGGCACCCGCCCGCGCACCTGCCTGCTGGTGGACCTCTGGCACCCGGACACCACCGTCCCCGAGCGGGCGGCGCTGGTGGTGCTCATCACCGAGATCCGCAAGTTGATGGGCGAGGGCTGAGTTCCTGACCCGGGGGGGGGGGGGGGGGCGGCGCCGGCCCCCGCCGCCCCGCCCCCCGGGCGGGCGGCGCGGGCGGCGGCGCGCGGGGGGCGCGGGGCGGGGGGGGGGGGGGG
>NZ_JBEHZD010000583.1:0-4557 GCF_040240285.1 Streptomyces sp. HSW2009
GGCCGCCGGGGGGGGGGGGCCCCCCCCCCCCCCCGCGGCGGGGGGCGGGGGGGGGGGGGCGGCGGGGGGGGGGGGGGCGGCCCCCGCCGGGCATTTCCGCAGGTCGTGGCCGTACGCCGGCTCGGCTTGCTGATCCGCCTCCCGGCTCGCTGATCCGCCTCCCGGCTCGCGGATTCCCGGGGCTCATGGATTGGGCCCCATCGATCGGCCCCGTTGCCCGTCGCCCCGCCGTCCTGCGATTGCCGGGCCCACCGATTGGTGGCCGATCGAACTCCGGCCCACGGAACTCCGGCTCACCGAACTCCGAGCCCATCGAACTCCGAGCCCATCGAACTCCGGCCCACGGAACTCTGGGCCGGCTCCGGATCGCCCCGTGGAAAACTCCCGTCCCGTCGCCCGGCCCTTTCGCGTCCCGTATCCGCATATCCCACCCTTTCCCGTGTCCCGGGGAAAGGGGCGACCGGTGCCGGGGATTTTTCGGGAGTGGAGCGGCGGTAGGGTCGTAGGCTCGGTAAATGCGGGCGCGGCTGGCCGCTGAGGTGGAAGGTGAGGGGCGGGGATGTCCTTACCCGGGGCGCTGGGGGCGGAGTCGGGGAAGGGGCGGGGGCAGCCACTACAGACTCCGTTGCCCTTGCTCGATACGACGATGGACCAGCTCCGCACGCTGATCGTGGTGCGGGAGACCGGGACGGCGCTGGGCGCGGCGCGGGTGCTCGGGCGGGAACAGTCGAGCGTGCAGAAACAGCTCGACACGATGAACCGGAATTTTCGGGAATTGTGCGGGGAACCGCTCGTACTGAAGCAGGGGCGCGGTAAGGACGTGTTGTTCACCGGCACCGGTGAAGCGCTCGTCGCATTGGCGCGGGACACGCTCGACGAGTGGCTGGACGGAATACACGAGTCCAGACGGCGGCTCGGAAAGTCGCTCGACGTGGGCACCACCCGATTCACCCTCGGATATCTGGCGGGCGCCGGTGAACGGGTCGCCGCGGAATTCCAGCAGCGGGGCGTGGAACTCAAGGTCGGACACGTACGCACCCGCGACGTGCTCGGTCGGCTGCGGGCCAAGGATGTGGACCTGGTCTGCGGCAGCGTGGTGACCCGGCCGGGCAACGATGCGGACCTGGCCGACGTGGAGGTCATGGAATGGCGGCGCAGCGGCCTGTCGCTGCTCACCAACCTGCCCGCCAGCCGGCTGCCCGGCCCCACCGTCGTCGCCAGCGAACTGCGGCGGCTGCCGCTCGTGGTCTCCACCAGCGGGCTGATGGCCGGGGTGCTGCACGCCTGGTTCGGGCCCGACTTCCGCAACCGAGTGCGCGTCGCGGCCGAGATCGACACCGTCAACTACGGCTATGAGCTGCTGCGTTCGGGCCTCATCGACGGGTGCATCGTGGTCACGACCGGGGTCGGCCAGGCGGCCCGCGACCCGCGGACCGCGTACACGCGCGGTCTGCGCGTGGTGGACCTGGTCAATGACGCGGGCCCGCCGGTCGAGGTGCTGCTCGGCGCGTTCGTACGGCGCGGCGAACGGGCCGGCTACGCCGCCGACCATCCGCTGAACGTGCTGTGGGGCGCGCTGCTGGCCGAGAGCGACCGGTGGCGCGCCGAACAGCGGTGGCCGACGCCCGGCATGGAGCCCGACCCGTTCGCGGCGCTCAGCGCGTACCACCCGAGCGAGAGCTGACGCCCGCCCGTGCTCGCCGGCCAGGGGCCCGGCTGGCCGTGTTGGTTCGGCTGGGTTGGCCGGGCCGGGTTGGCATGGGTGCCGGGTGCCGGGTGCCGGTGTGGTGGTGGGGTGCTCGGGTGGGGCGGCGAACGGGGGGTGCGCGGGTGGGGGCCCGGCGGGTGGTCGTGGGCTGCTCCGCCGGAGGCTCGTACGGCGGTGTCTGCGGGAACGGCTGGTCAGGGCCGTGTCGTCCGGGAGGGCCCGGCCTGGGAGGGGCGCGCTTGACCATGACACCGTGTGAGGCCCTGCACTGGAGGGCGTCATGTTCAGCATCGGAGACTTCGCCAAGCACGGCCGCGTGTCGGTCCGCATGTTGCGTCACTACGACGCCATCGGGCTGCTGCGCCCCGCCCACGTCGACCCGTACACCGGTTACCGCGGCTACCGGGCGAGCCAGCTCGCCCGCCTCAACCGGGTGATCGCCCTCAAGGAACTCGGCTTCACGCTCCAGCAGGTGCGGGCCGTGCTCGACGAGGAGGTGGACGTCGGGGAGTTGCGCGGCATGCTGCGGCTGCGGCGGGCCGAACTCGCGGCGGCCATGGCGGCCGACGCGGCGCGGCTGACCGGCATCGAAGCGAGGCTCCGGACGATCGAGAGTGAGGGAACCATGTCCGCAGACGAAGTGGTCATCAAGAGCGTGCCCACCGTACGGGTGGCCGAGCTGTCCGGCATCGCCGAGAGCTTCGAGCCGGAACACATCGGGCCGGTCATCGGGCCGCTGTACGAGGAGCTGTTCCGCCGGCTCGCGACGGCCGGCGTGCAGCCGGCCGGGCCTGCGATCGCGTACTACGAGCCTGGCCCGGCCGACGCCCCCGAAGGCTCGGTCGCCGTGCACGCCGCGGTGCAGGTGGCTGGGCAGGCGGGGGTAGAGGTTGGGGCGCAGGTGGGGGTTGGACCCGATGCCGGCCACGGGTTCGACGTCGTGGACCTGCCCGGCGTGGAGCGGGCCGCGACCGTCGTCCACCGCGGCTCGATGGACGCGATCCTGCCGACCGCCCAGACCCTCGCCCGCTGGATCGAAGCCAACGGCTACCGCGCCACCGGCTACGCCCGCGAGCTCTACCTGGACTGCGACGGCCCGAAGGAGACCTGGGTGACGGAACTCCAGGAAGCGGTGAGCGAGGCGTAGCGGTGTAGGAGGCGTGCCGCGGGGCGGGGCGCCCGGGTGTGTGTCTGGGGGCGTGCCCGGGTGCGTGCCTGGGTGTCTGTCTGGGCTTGCGCTCGGGTGTGTTGCCCAGGTGTGTCCGGGTGCGGGGTGGGCGTGTCCGGGGGTGGGGTGTCCGGGTGCGTTGCCTGCGGGCGCGAGGGTGCTTCGCCGCAGGGGGTGCCTGGGGCAAGGCACCTGCCGCAGGGGGCGCCCGGGGCGGGGAGCACTTGGGCACGGCCTGGGTGGGGGTCGGGTGTGTTCCCCGGTGGGTGGGTGGGGACCTCGCCGCAGCCGGGCCCCCAGCCGCCGTGCCACCCCGCTGCCGCGGCCCGCTGCCCACGGCCCGTGTCCCGGAGTAACCCGCCTTCGGGACCCGGGCCGTGTTAGCGTGCACGACGCGGAGCCAGCCGGACCGGCTGTGCGCCACACCAGGCGCACCAGAGACACCAGGTGCACCAGAGACGCCCGAAGAGCCAGAGGCATCAGAAGCACCAGTGCGGTGCCGGAGGTGCGGGGCCAGGAGAGGGAGGTGAGTTGATGACTGTCGTAGAGGCCGCTGCCGTGTGCAGCGCCCGTCGGACCATCCTCACGTCCCGGGCCCCGGTCTGATCTGACGTGCGTCCCGCCCGAGCCTGACGGCTCATGGGCGCGGGCCAGCCCGTTCGTCGGGGCCCCTTCACCAAGGGTCTTCCGTTGTCCCATCCTGATCCGTCCCTCCTTCCTCCATCGCACCCTCCTTCGTCCCACGCCCCGCCGCTGTTCCCGTTGGAGCACGGCCGCGCCGAGGTGGGGGCGCACACCGTCCCGCCCCGGCCCGCTGCCGGGCCGGCCACGGCTCGGGCCGACCTGCGCCACGCACCCGGCCGCGACGACGAACCCGCCACCCACCCCACCCGCGCCCTTGACCACGGCCCCCGCCCCACCGAGAACGGAACCGCCATGACCACCTGGACCACCCGCCCGGAAACCACCGAGGACATCCCCGCCATCCGCGCCATCGTCCGGGCCGCCTTCCCCACCGCGGAGGAGTCCGAACTCGTCGACGCCCTGCGCGCCGACCCGCAGGCGTGGATCGACGGCCTGTCCGTGGTCGCCGTCGCCCCCGACGGGACGCCGGCCGGACACGCGCTGCTCACCCGTTGCCACGTGGACGGCGCACCCGCGCTCGCCCTGGCCCCGTGCGCCGTACTGCCGTCGGCCCAACGCACCGGCGCCGGCTCCGCCGCCATCCGGGCCGCGCTGGACGCCGCCCGGGCCCTGGGCGAAGACCTCGTACTCGTCCTCGGACACGCCGACTACTACCCGCGGTTCGGCTTCGTCCCCGCCTCCCGCTTCGGCATCCGAGCCCCCTTCGACGTACCCGACGAGGCCATGATGGCCCTGACCTTGGACGGCACCCGCCCGGTACCCGCCGGCACCATCGAGTACGCAGCCGCCTTCGGCGTCTGACCCGCGGGGACCACTACCGCTACCACTACCACTAGCGCCCACCGCTATCGCCGCCGCTGACAATCGGCGGTTGTCGGCCCCATGCCCCGGCCCGCCGGTACGGGGCGTGGGGCCCGGCCGGGGCCGGCCGGGGGGGCCCGGGGGGGGGGGGGGGGGGGGGGGGGGGGGGGGGGGGGGCCCCGGGCGGGGGGCGGGCCCCCCCCCCCCCCCGCGACGGTGCGGTTCACGACGCGGC
>NZ_JBEHZD010000584.1:0-4539 GCF_040240285.1 Streptomyces sp. HSW2009
GGCATCGACCAGGGCCCGGGGGAAGCGGTCGTCGCCCTGGTCAACGCGCTCCGCACGCGGGCCGGGGTGCGCCCGGTGGCCGTGGACCCCCGGCTGACCGGCGCCGCCCAGGCCCATGCCGGCGCCATGGCCGCCCAGGAGCGGCTGGGCGCGCAGGCCCCCCAGGGCACCTCGCTCTTCCAGCGCATCACCGGCACCGGCTACGCGTACCTGTCCATCGCCGAACACCTGGTGTCGGGGCCGCGTTCGCCCGTCGAGCTGGTGGACTACTGCCGCGCCGACGCGCTGCGCGGCGCACCGTTCGGGGCGGTCTGGGCGGCCCACGCCGGGGTCGGCCGGGCGGTGGGGGCCACCTCGGGGAATGTGTACTGGACGGCGCTGTGGGCCGAGCCGTTCTCGGCGGCCGGGCTGGCCCGTACGGCGGTGGAGGTGGTGGAGCTGACCAATGCCGAGCGGCAGGCCGCCGGGTTGCGTCCGCTCGCCGTCGACCCGCTCCTCGCCCGGGCCGCCCAGGCGCACAGCGCCGACATGGTGGCGCGCGACTTCTACGCGCACACCTCGCCGGAGGGCAGCGAGCCGTGGGACCGGGCGGCGGCGGCCGGCTGCCGGCACCGGGGCATCGGCGAGAACATCGCCTGCGGCCAGCGCAGCCCGGCCGACGTCGTCCGCGGCTGGATGAACAGCCCGGGCCACCGCGCCAACATCCTCGCCCCCGGCTTCGACGAACTGGGCATCGGCTACGCGACGGGCAGCCTCGCCGGCACGTACTGGACGCAGTTGTTCGGTACGACGGGACGGCGCTGAGGGGGGCATGTGCGGCGCTGGGCCGACGCTGAGGTGGGCGACACCGGGGGCGTGGCGGCTGCTGCCCGACTCCCCCGGGCTTCTCGCCTCCCCCGGCTCCGCTGCCCCGACCGGCCGGCTTCCCCGGGGGCTACCGTCCGCCCGGCCCCTCTCGGCCCCCCTGTCGTCGGGGGCGCGCGGAAACGTCCGCGGGCGCGCCGCCCGCCGTCACCCCGCCCCCGCTGTGCCCGCCATGCCCGCCGTCACTCCACCGTCTTGATCAGCGGCGCGTCCCGCGACGCTTCGCGGAATCCGACGCCGTAGTAGAGCTCGCGGGCCGCGCGGTGGCCCGGTGCGCCCAGGCAGACGACGGTCGCGTGCCGGGCCCCGGCCGCCTGTGCCAGCCGCATCCCGTGCAGCATCACCGCC
Organism: Streptomyces sp. HSW2009; assembly: GCF_040240285.1. Taxonomy (NCBI): domain Bacteria; kingdom Bacillati; phylum Actinomycetota; class Actinomycetes; order Kitasatosporales; family Streptomycetaceae; genus Streptomyces; species Streptomyces sp. HSW2009. Next base: position 1,213 of record NZ_JBEHZD010000584.1, read on the forward strand.
TCCGCGAGCCCGCGCCTGCGGTGGTCCGGATGGGTGCCGACCGGCTCGAACTCCACGGTGGCGTTCACCTCGTCGAACCACATGATCGCCGAAGCCGCCATCGTCCCGTCCGCAGCCTCCACCAGAACGTGCAGGTCACCGCGGTAGGGCGGGGTGTTCCGCAGGTCCTCGTACCCCTCGACGGTGTACTTGGTCGGCGTCCAGGCGGCCACGTGGGCCTGGACGACCGCCTCGGGGGTCACCTCGTCGGCGGTGCGGAAGCGGTAGCCGGCCGGCAGTTCGGGGCTCGGCAGGTCCGTGAGGTCGCGCTCGTTGAGCTGGGTCCAGGAGCCGTCGTCGCCGAGGGCCTCCTGGTCGGGCACATAGCCGTGCGCGGCCCACCGCGCGAGGCCGAACTCGTCGGCGGCGCCCGGCAGTACGGTGCGTTCGAGGCCCGCCGCGACCTCGTCGTACCACTCGATCACCTCGTCCACCAGCTCCTGGTGCTCGGGGTGCACCTGGTAGGCCAGGTAGGCGCCGGTGACGTTCGCCACCGAGCCGTCGTTCCGCTCGGCCTGGAACGGCAGGTGGGCCCAGCCCCAGGCGACCAGTTCGGAGTCGGCGAACCACAGCCGACGCCGCCAGCTCGGGCTGCGCCAGGCGTGCGCCCGCCCCCAGTTCCAGGCCAACTCCCCGTACGAGGCGTCGGCGTTCACCAGGTCGGGCCGGAGCGGGACGATCCGCTGGGCCAGGCCCTGCATGAGCCGTACGTCCGCAGCGGTCAGGAACTCTGAACTGTCCATGGGGCGCCACCCTGCCAGGGCGACCCGACCGCCGCCACCGAATTCCGCGCGGGTGCACGGGGCCACCTCGCGCGGGCGCGTGGGCGCCGTGCTCACACCCGGCCGCTCCACCGCGGGCCGACCTCGGCCCAGGCCCGCTCCCACTCTTCGGCGCGCTGTCGGTCCAGGCGTCGTTGCAGGTGGCTGCGGGCGACCAGGACGGTGCAGCAGAATCCGGTCGCGGCCATGGCGCCCACCACCGCGGCCCGGGTGGCGGCCTGTTCGGGGGTGAGGGGCGTCGCGGTGGCCTCGCCCCGTTCGTCGGTCCAGATGGTGACCCGGTCGCCGGCCTTGTGCCCCTCCGCCACCGGTGTGCGGCCGGTGTGCTGCCGCCCCTGGCCGTCACTCCAGCGCACGGTGGCCCGCACCCGGTTACTGCCGGGCTCGCCGAGTTCCGTGGGGCGCTGGGGGACGTCCTTGACGAGCATTGCCCGTGTCGGGTGGCGGTGTTCGGACTGGTCGAGAAGGGGGCGCTGGACGATCAGGGCGGTCGTCACGCCGATCGCCGCCCCGCCGACGACCATGAGCACGGCCGCCAGCAGGAGCACCCACGCCTCCATGACATCCGTACGGCGGCGCAGCGGGTTGCGCCGCCAGCGCCACAGCCAGCGCCGGGGCCTGGGCCGTGGCTGTGGCGCCGGCTGCGGGCAGGCCGGCGGAGGGGGCCGCTTCGCTCTCCCGCTCATCGGCTCACTTCCTCGGCGTGTCGCCACCCAGCGCTCGTACCGGGCCACCCACCGTGCTGCCGACGGGGTGCCCGTCGGGGGTCGGGTACCGTGCCCGCCGCCTCCTCATGCATGCCGGGTACGACGGGCGCCGCGGGCCGGCCGGGGCGGCGTGCGGCGCCTGGGCCCTGCGGTGCGGGGACAGCAGGGCGCCGCGGCCCTGCGGTGCGGAGGCGGCGGGGCGCCGAAGCCATGGGGTGCCTGGTCGGTCACGGACCGTGTCCGGCGCCCCGCCGGGACCCGCCCGGCGAAAAATGCATCCGCATCGAGCCACCACCCGCCGCTAGAGTCGGGGGCATGACGGCAGACGAGGGGACCGTACGAGTCGATAGCTGGATCTGGTCGGTGCGGCTGACCAAGACCCGCTCCATGGCCGCCACGGCGTGCCGCTGCGGCCACGTCCGCGTCAACGGCGGCCGGGTCAAGCCCGCCACCGCGGTGCGCCCGGGGGACGAGGTGCGGCTGTACCACGCGGGGCGCGAGCGCATCGTGGTCGTCTCACGGCTGGTGAGCAAGCGGGTCGGCGCCGCCATCGCGGCCGAGTGCTACGTGGACAACAGCCCGCCCCCGCCGCCGCGCGACGAGGTCGCGGCGATGGGCATCAGGGACCGCGGCACCGGACGGCCCACCAAGCGCGACCGGCGTGACATGGAGCGGCTGCGCGGCGCCTGAGGCCAGTACCCGTATGACGGCCGGGTGGCTCCCCGAGGGGCGGGCCACCCGGCCGCCGGCTGCCCGGGCCCGGAGCGGCTGGAACCGCTGGCTGCCGCATGCGTTGCTGCCGCCGTTGCTGCCGCGGGCCCTGCCGGCGGCGCGACCCCCGCGGCAGTTCGTACAATCCGGAACGGACAGCCGCGTCACGGACGGCCGAGCAGAGAGGACTGCGGTGCGACCGCTTCCCGAGCCCCAGGTATTGACGCAGGTCAGCGAGCTCGTTCGGCAGGCGCCTGCGGAGCGGCGGGGAGCCTTGTGGCGGCTTTCGCCCGACCAGCGCCAGTTGGACGCCAATGTGATCCGGCTGCCGGCGGGCGCCGAGGTCGCCGCCCATCTGGAGGCGCGGCTCGATGTGCTGCTGTACGTGATCGACGGCGGCGGCCGGCTGTTCAACGACGCGGCCCCGGAGGCCGACGCCGAAGCGGGGAGCGCGGCAGGCGCCTCACCAACAGTCACCGCACAGGCCACGCCGGCCCCCGCCACCCCGGCCGAGCAATCCGACAACGATGGTCAACAACCTTCCACAGAAGGGCAGTTGGTGCGCCCTGGCGATCTGGTGTGGTTGCCGCGCGGCAGCCGGCGGGCGGTCTCCGCGGGCCCTGCCGGCCTGGTGTACCTGACCGTGCACCGCCGCCGGCCGGGCCTGACCATCGGGGCGCCGGCCCCGATCGAACGCGAGGGCGGCGACGCGGCCTGCCTGCTGCACCGGGTCTGCGTCGAGTGCGGGCGCCTGGCTCCGGAGACGGACGCCCGGTATTGCAGCCGCTGCGGGACGGTGCTCCCGAACGACTGAGCCGGCCCCATCCGCCCGCCGGCGCCCTGCACCCGGCCCTCGCGGTCAGCATGATCCGCCTGACCTCCCCACCGACAGCCGCCATCCCAACTGCCGTACGCACAACCGCACTTCACTGCCGCAGATACGAGCCGATGGCGTCATGGAAGCGGCAGCGGCGCCATGTCCATCGGCCCGGGCGGGGCGTACGGCCTGGCACAAACACGCGGCGGGGGGGGGGGGGGGGGGGGGGGGGGGGGGCGGGGGCGGGGGGGGGGGGGGGGGGGGGGGGGGG
>NZ_JBEHZD010000585.1:0-4538 GCF_040240285.1 Streptomyces sp. HSW2009
CCGTCTCCGAAGTAAACCGATCACCCGTCAACTGCATACCATCACCCGAATCACCCGCAAAACGGATAATGACTCGGTCTAGCCGGCGGACCTCTTTGTCTACCCCGGGCCCTTGGCCTTCGGCGAGCCCCGGCCCGCGCTGGCTTTTGGTGGTCGGGTCGGCCTGCTCGGCGTTATCGGCCTGCTCGGCCGTGCTATTGACCTGGCTGGTCACTGCTTCGGACCTCCTTCGAGGCGGCGGCTCGCGACGGGCTGGTTGGTGGCCGGAAATGTTTTCCGACCCCCGGGCGGCGCCATGGGTTCGTCCCTAGCCCATCGTACGGGGGTAAGGGTCACCTTCCTGGGGCGGATCACATGATGGATGGTGGCGTGCGCCACGTTTATGGAGTGGTTTGCCATCATTTGCTCGCCCCCGGTGCGCATTCCTCAGGCCGGCTCGGCCCTCGCTGTTGTGCTGCCCTCCGCCGGACTTTTGTTGTACGACTCGCTCGCTCGGCCGGCGTGCCATTTCCGGGCCGCCGCCGGGTACGTCGTGCGTTAGGAGTTGATATAGGTGAGTACGGCGAGCACGCGACGGTGGTCGCCATCGCTGGGGGAGAGGCCCAGTTTCAGGAAGATATTGCTGACGTGTTTTTCCACCGCGCCGTCGCTGACGACCAACTGCCGGGCAATGGCGGAATTCGTCCGGCCCTCGGCCATAAGTCCTAGGACCTCGCGCTCGCGCGGCGTCAGCCCGGCCAGCACGTCCTGCTTGCGGCTGCGCCCGAGGAGTTGGGCCACCACCTCGGGGTCGAGCGCGGTCCCGCCCTGGGCGACCCGCACCACGGCGTCGACGAATTCCCTGACCTCGGCCACTCGGTCCTTGAGGAGATAGCCGACCCCACGGCTGCTGCCGGCCAGCAACTCCGTGGCGTACTGCTCCTCGACGTACTGCGACAACACCAGGACGCCCAGGTCAGGATGGTCGCGCCGGAGTCGGACCGCCGCTCGTACGCCCTCGTCGGTATGGGTCGGGGGCATCCGGACGTCGGCCACGACCACGTCCGGCAGCGCGCCGTCGGCGGCCAGCTCGGCCACCGACTTGAGCAGCGCCTCGGCGTCTCCCACGCCGGCCACGACGTCGTGTCCCCGGTCGGTCAGCAGCCGGGTCAGGCCCTCCCGAAGCAGTACCGAATCTTCGGCGATGACCACCCGCACCCTGTCCTCCACAATTTCTGGCCCCCCGACATCGACACCTTGAGCACAGCATCTCAGCAATCGGTCCCGGAGCGGAGCGCTCCGGGACCGATTGCTGAGATGTAGGGGGGCGTTTTCCGCCCGGATGCCCCGTGACGGGAGGGAGCCTGGGGGCGGCTGAGGTAGTGGCGAGCGCGGGTGGGGGTGCGCAGGGGTAGCCATTCGCACCGTTCTGGGGGCCGCCGGAGGTTTGGCTGCCGGGTGGCCCGGCCGCCGGGCTGCGGGGCCGCTGGTTTACCGGGCCGCCGGGCCGCGGTGGCCCCGTACCGACCTCCCACCCGTCGCCGGGCCGGTCGCGGGAGGTCAGCCCCGCCAGGGCAGTTCGGCCGTGATCGACGTCGGGCCGCCGACGGGGGAGTGCACCACCAGCAGGCCGTCCACCGCGTCGAGCCGCTCGGCGAGGCCGGCGAGCCCCGAGCCCGTCGAGGCGTCGGCGCCCCCCTTGCCGTCATCGCTGACCTGCAACATCAGCCGGTTCTCGACGCGCCACACATCGACCGACGCGTTCCTGGCCTGGCTGTGCTTGCTGACGTTCTGGAGGAGTTCGGAGACGGTGAAGTACGCGATGCCCTCGATGGCGGGCGCCGGGCGGTGGTCGACGTCCACCAGCACCTTCACCGGGACGGTGCAGCGGGCGGCGAGCGCCGAGAGGGCGGGGCCGAGTCCGCGGTCGGTGAGGATGGCGGGGTGGATGCCGCGGGCGAGGTCGCGGAGTTCCTGGAGGGCGATCTTCACTTCGCCGTGGGCTTCGTCGACCATTTTGGCGGCGGCTTCGGGGTCTTCGGTGAGTTTTTCCTTGGCGAGGCCGAGGTCCATGGCGAGGGCGACGAGGCGGGCCTGGGCGCCGTCGTGCAGGTCGCGTTCGATGCGGCGCAGGTCGGCGGCGGCGGTGTCCACCACCACACCCCGGTCGGTCTCCAGCTCCGTCACCCGGCTCGCGAGCTGCGAGGGGCCGAGCAGCCCCGAGATCATCAGCCGGTCGACGTACGTCATGCCGCGGATCAGCCACGGGCCGATCAGCACGACCGTCGCACCGAAGGCGCAGGTCAGGACCAGTTCGAAGGGCGTGTTCAGGTAGGAGCCGCTGTTCTCGCCGCCCCACAGCTTGAGGCCGGGCTCGTCCGAGTAGCGCGGGAAGACCCAGTGCCAGAGCGGGTAGGTGAGCAGCCCCCAGCCGGTCACGGTGACGACCACGGCGGTGACGAAGGAGAAGAGCGCCCACGGCAACAGCAGCACGGCGTACAGCATCTGCCGCCAGGAGTCGCCGCTCTTGAGCATCGCGCCCATCCAGGCGAGCGGCCCGCCCTTCTCGCCCTTGATCCGTACCGGCGCCGGCGCGGCGACGTCGTGCCGCAGCAGCACCCGGGCCCTGGCCCGCTCGACGGCGCCGAGCGCGCGTACCCCGGCGAGCGTCATGGCCAGCAGCGGCACCCCGAGGAAGGTGATCAACAGGCCGACGCCCAGGCTGATCATGGTCACCGCGTAGGTGAAGGACGCCAGGGCGACGGGCAGGTTCAGGAAGAGATAGCCGAGCTCGCGCCAGGTGCGGGCCTCGAACGGGGCGCGCAGCCCCGCGGGCAGCCGGTGGCCGTGCGGATCGGCGCTGTGCGAATCAGATCCGTATGCAGTAGCCATCTCTTCGTCCGTCCTCCGGTCCTTCGATCGCGTCGCCAGGTGCGGCGCGGAGGCGAGTGCCCCTCGACTACCTCAAGGCTGGCCCACCCAGCCCGCTTCGACCATGGAGGCGGTCGGCATCTTGGGGAGGGGGTTTTCCCCACCCCCCTCCGGCGGGCTGACGACACCTGCGCATTCCGCAGCGGCCATCCGCCCGTACCCACGGCGTACCGCCCGTACCCCGCCCACGGACCGGTCGTGACCGGAAATGAGCGTATCTGTGCTGGTCGGCGGCCGTACGCGGGCTGCCCCCGCGCTGACGGACGGGAGCGCGCGGGCGGCTGGGGCGGGCGGAGGGGCGTGCGAGGGGTTTCAGGAGGTGCGGTCGCGCCAAGGGAGTTCGGCGGTGATGGTCGTGGGGCCGCCGGCCGGGGAGTCGATGACGAACAGGCCGTCGACCGAACCGAGCCGCTCGCTCAGCCCCGCGAGACCGCCGCCGCTGGTGTCGGCGCCGCCCACCCCGTTGTCCCAGACCTGGAGCAACAGCCGGTGCTCGGTGCGCCACAGCTCGACCGTGGCCGCCTTGGCGCGGCTGTGCTTGCTGACGTTCTGGAGGAGTTCGGAGACGGTGAAGTACGCGATGCCCTCGATCGCCGGCGCCGGCCGCTCCTCGATGTCGATGGAGATCGTGGCCGGGACGGTGCAGCGGGCGGCCAGTGAGGAGAGGGCGGGGCCGAGTCCGCGGTCGGTGAGGATGGCGGGGTGGATGCCGCGGGCGAGGTCGCGGAGTTCTTGGAGGGCGATCTTCACTTCGCCGTGGGCTTCGTCGACCATTTTGGCGGCGGCTTCGGGGTCTTCGGTGAGTTTTTCCTTGGCGAGGCCGAGGTCCATGGCGAGGGCGACGAGGCGGGCCTGGGCGCCGTCGTGCAGGTCGCGCTCGATGCGGCGCAGGTCAGCGGCGGCGGTGTCCACCACCACACCCCGGTCCGATTCGAGCTCGGCGATCCGCCGCTCCAACTCGTCCGACGGCGAGAGCAGCGCCCGTACCATCGCCCGTTCCACCACGGTCAGCCCGCGCGCGACCCACGGCAGCACCGGCCAGGCCACGAACAGGCCGACCAGCGTCACGGTGAAGGTCATGATGTCCCACGGCAACCGGATCAGCAGGTAGAGCGTGTGCCGCCAGCCGACCGGGTCCTTCAGGCTGCTCCACAGCCAGGGGAAGAACCCGCCGTGCGTGTGGTGGCGCAGCGGGCTCGGCTCATCGACCTGTAGATCGAGCAGCAGCCGGGCGCGCGCCCGCTCGAACTTGCCGAGCTGTCGGCTGCCGAGCAGCCCGAACGCCAGCATCGGCAGCCCGACCACCGTGATCGACAGCGCGGCACCGATGAACAGCCAACTCGTGACGTACACAAAGCCGAAGATGCCCATCGGCAGGTTGGTCAGCAGGTACGCGATCTCGCGCCAGGTCGACCCCGGGAAGCCGAAGGCCGGTACGCGGGGCAGCTTCTCGCTGGACGGCGGATCGGCTGACGCGCCGGACGAGGCGCCGGGCGACGCACCGGGCGAGGTTTCCGACGCGTTGTCGGTTCCCCCTGTGCGCGCGGCCCCGGAGCCGCGGTTGCGCCGGGTCCGCGCGCCCCCCCCCCCCCCCCCCCCCCCCCCCCCCCGCCCCCCCCCCCCCCCCC
>NZ_JBEHZD010000586.1:0-4527 GCF_040240285.1 Streptomyces sp. HSW2009
GGCGAGTTCGGCGATCTCATGGGTCTGCAACTGGTCGAGCCAGGATTCGGAGACGCCGGTGGTGACGAGGGTGGCAGACGGCGCGAACATCTGGTCTAGCTGCATCTGTACGCGGTCGGCCTCGTCGACGATCACGATGTCGCTGCGCAGGCAGGCCAGTTCCAGGTAGCGCAGGCGTTCGGCGTTGAGCTGACGTGGAACCGCCGTCTGGACGAGGCTGGCAGGGTTCGCCACCCAGATCAGCGCGTCGACGAGGTCGCGCGCGGCGGAATGCCGGGGGCAGACGCTCCAGAGAGGGCAGGTGCGCGGGGCCCCCCATTCCTCCTCTTCTCCGGCGCCGTCCTCGGGGGTCTGCCTGCCGGCAACACCGCGAGCGCGTTCGAGTTCGCGCAGGGCGTTCTCGGCCGTCACATCTTCACCGCCTTCGCCGGCCCCGTTCCCGCGCACGGGGTGCAGGCCGCCGCACGGTGCGTCGTTGTAGCGCAGCGGCTCTGATGTGTCGAGTGCGCGCAGCGCGTCCAGTGGGCAGGCGGTGCTGAGGTGTCTGAAGGTCGCGTCGGTGTGGGCGAGCAGTGAGTGCGCTCCGCGCGCGGCGAGCCTGCGGTGCAGCCGCTGGGTGTGCTGGGGTCGCGTGGTGCCGCCCTGGATCAGGGCGGCGCTCAGGCCGAGTCCGCGGAAGAGTTCGGTCAGGGTGAGTTGTTCGGCCACGTCGCCGACGACGAGTGTGGTGCGCAGGCCGTTGTGGTGTGCCCAGACGGCGAGCAGGGTCATCAGGGTTGACTTGCCCGCGCCGACCATACCGACGAGGTGGGTGAGCCGGTCCAGCGGTAGCGCGGAGGCCGACACGAAGGCGGTTCCGTCGGGGGTACGGGTATCGAGATCAAGGTCGTCGAGGCGCTGGGCCCAGTTTCCTGCCTTGCGGCCGCGTCGCCGTTCCTCCTCGTCCATCCACCGTGCCACGTCGGCGAGTCCGTCGAGCGGTACCTCCAGAGGTCCCGCGGTGCCCGGGCGTCCGGCGGTGAGGGGGTGGCTCGGGAGGGGGTCTCGTACGAGGTCGGCCGGGATGGTGACGGAGGTACGCCGGTGGTGGCGGTCCATGAAGCGATGTTCGCCCGCCTCCGCCTGATCCATCGGCTGGACGGCGAAGGCCGGCAGGCTCGCCAGTGCCTCGTCGTACAAGGCGAAACGGTCGGCGGCAACCTTGGGAGGAACCCGGTATGCCGCCTCCCCCTGCGCAGGGACACGGTATGCCCGCAGCCGTTCCGGGAGCTCCAGGTACGCGTCCAGAGACTGCCGCCACATCCGGCCGCGGCGCATCGGCCACAGCAGGTGCCGGGCGGCGGTCAGCGCGACCTGTTCCGCAGCGCCCACGGGCAGCTTCGCGGCGCGTGCGAAGGCGAGCCCGTAGCCGCCCAGGAGTGTCCACGCCCCGTCGGCGGCGTGGCCGGGTGCCACGGTCTCCATCAGCCTCAGGGCGAGCTCGACCTGGCAGAGTAGGGCGGGCCGGGTCCTGGTGTGTTCCTCGGGCCAGGGGCCGAGCGCGGCCACGACCGGCTGGTACCAACTGCTGCGGTCACGCATCGCCCGCTCCGTCCTCCTGCCCGACGCCCTCGGCCGGGGTCGTGTTGTCCATGGGGCGGTGTCCGGCGCCCCCTCGGCCGGGGCGCGGCGGCTCGTTCGCTCCGGCGCGCAGCGGACCGATGGAGGCGTCCGGCCCTTGGTCACCAGCCAGTCGCAACCGGGCCGCCCGAACGAGTTGCCGATCCGTCAGAAGCCTGAGCCCGTCCGCCTGAGCGCCCCGCTCCCTGACGTAACTGTCGAGATAGTCGCGGCGTGCGCGGACCCTGAACTGCGGCACGACCCAGCACGCCTCGTCGTAGGGCGGTTCGGCCCGCACCGCGGTCGCGCTGCGGCCGAGGAAGGCGGGATGCGCCCAGTCCTTGACGTCCACGGCCCACACATGACCGTCGGGGAAGATGACCCGCACGTCGTACGAGTCGAAGTTGGGCCACATCTCGACGGTGAGCCCCAGCCCTCGAAGCTCGCTCTCCAGAGAGGTCTCCGCCTGTCCGGGCCCGGTGACGAACAGCCGCAATGGTTTGCGCAGTTGGCGCAGCTCTCCGGTCTCTGCCGCCACGAGTACCCTGCCGTGCGGCGCGGGGCCCTGGTGGCGGCACTGATCCCGCTCGCACCACCACTCGGTGTCGGACACCGGGTGCAGCAGGGTCAGGCAGCGGTTGCAGCACAGATACGAACCGTCGCGCCGGAACCCGACAGGGACGGGGGCGTAGATCTCCTCGATAAGAAACCGGACGGGGTCGAGGAAGAGGTCGCAGCTGGTCTCGGCCCAGTCGTCCTCTGTGAGCACGGGCCGGGTGACCAGGAGGCGGCGGAAGGCCGAGTACGACTCGGGTGCCGACATCGCGCGGCAGACCCGCAGAGCCTCGTGAATGACCATGCGGTCGTACTGTCGCCCGGTGCTGTCACCGTGTCCGCGCACTGAGAGTTCGTGGCAGAGCTGGGAGGGTTCTCCCGAGCCCTCGTCGATCAGCCGGTCCGCAGCGTCGAACAGGTCGGCGGGCAGCTGATCGAGAGGCCAGCTGCTGAGCGGCCGGGCGCGAGCCCAGCGGACCATCTCGGGCACGCCGGCCGGGGGCATGGCCCCGTTGCGCAGACACTGGAGGGTCAGGGCATCCAGGGCCCGCTGAGCACCGGCCGGATAGGGCAGGGTGAAGGCGTCGAGGTCGTCGACGGCCGCCAGGTGGAGGACCGCGGTGGCCACGTCCCTCAGCAGAACGATGTCCCGGTTGAACATCCAGTCCTGGGCAACCTGTTGGTCAGTCATCGGACGCAATACCCCCTCGCGGCGCCAGGTCGGCGCTCGGCTCGGACCCGTCGGCGGAAGAGGACACACCGGGGCCGCGCGGCAGCGGATGGTCAGCGGCGTAGGCGCTGCCGGGACGGCACCAGGTGCGCGCCAGGCAGCCGTGGCAGTGGCGCCCGGTCCTCGGTTCGTACGTAGTGTCCTCGATGAGCGGCTGGGCGAGACCGGCGATGACGTGCTGGGCCTCGTCGACGATCTCGGCGCGCCCGGGGTCGATGCGCTCAAGCCTGCTCTCCCCATGCCCCTCGCGTAGATGCTCCAGCTCGACCCAGGAGCGGCGCCGATCGGCGCCCACAGCTCCAGCGTGGAACAGCAGTACACCTAGCGCCAGTTGCGGATACGTGTGCAGCAGTGAATCCCGCTCCCACAGCGGGCGGGAGGATGTCTTCGTCTCGCGCCAGATCCACCGGCCACGATGGGTGTACACCAGATCAGGTACAGCAAGGACGACGACATCGAGTTCGGGAACGTAGGCCGTCACCCGATGCTGCACGAGGACGCGCTCGTCGGCGCCGAGTCCGTCGAGCGGGCACAGCAACCGGTGCCCGGCCAGCATTCCGGCGGTCTCACGCGCCGACGCCTCGTCCAGACCGGTTTCGGACCGTAGCGCGTCCGGATCGGGGGCCGCACGGTCCCGGCAGCCGCGCACCGGCTTTTCACCGTGGAGTGCGTCCAGCCGGGAGTCGACGAACCTGCCACGCCGTGCCCCCTCGTTCTCGCCGGACAGGTCGTTGAGATGCAGACGCCGCACCAGGTGGTACTGGGCGGGGCATTCCGCGTACAGGCGCAGGTCCCAGACGGAGACGGAACGGCGCTTGCGTGCGACAGACGCGGGTCGCCCTCCCCACAGGCTCGGGGTGCGCCTCAGATCCGTGCAGCCGGCGATGGCCTTGCACTTGACGCAGCTTTCGCCGGGCCTGGTGCCGGTCGCGGTTGCGGCGGAGAGGAACGCCGGCACGGCGTCGTTCTCGAATCGCGTCCTCGCCTCGACGGGCCCCTCACCGAACGACGGTGCCGCGCCGAGCAGGGGTTCCACCGAACCATCGGCGCACCCGACGTCGAAGACGCGCACCAGGACGGGCGGGCGGCCGGTGCTGGTCGCCCCGGCCGGGGGTTCGTCCCGCGCCCTGCGCCGGGGCGTGGGCGCCCCATGGGCCATCACCTGCGCCACAGCCCCGAGTTCAGCGCTGGGGCGGCCGGTCTTGGCCCGACCCAGCGACGGCAGCCAGAGGTCGCGCACCGTCCCGTCGGTGGAGGCGTACATGCGGCCCCACAGGGTGTGCTCGTACTGCCGGGCACCGCGCGCATCGGGTGCGTCCAGTCGACGGGTGCGCCACGTCCACGGCTGCTTGACCGCCAGGGTGGGCGGCAGCCCTGCATCCGCGGCGGCGGCCTGCTCCCGGGCGCGGGCTGCGACGTACCGTTCCAGGGCGTGAGCGGTCCACGCGAGATGTACGGGGTGGACCGGGGCACCCCCGCCTCGGAACGGTCCGCGGGTGTTTCGCAGCTCCTCGCGCACCGCCTCGACGGACCGGCCGTCATGCTCCACACGATCGAGCGCCGCGAAGAGCGGGCCGAATCCGAACTCCTCGTACGGTGTGGACAGGAACGGCACGGCCGGTTCGGCGACGAGCTGGGGCCGC
>NZ_JBEHZD010000587.1:0-4522 GCF_040240285.1 Streptomyces sp. HSW2009
CCCCCCCCCCCCCCCCCCCCCCCCCCCCCCCCCCCCGGGGGCCGGCCCCGCGCCCCCCACCCCCGCCCCCCGGCAGCCGCCGGTACGGGCCCGCGGGCAGCGACCGCCGGCCGGAACCGCGCCCGGCGCCGACCCGCCGCACCACCACCGACCCATCGCCGCACACAATACGGAGAGCGGATTCCGCTTATCTCCCGGATTTCCCTCCGGGCACGACACACGAAGCTTATTCCGCCCCACTCGATCGGCCGCCGACTTCGACCCTGCGGTGCGCCGCACGGCATGCGCGAGCGATTCTCGGCACCGGGTGCCAAAAGACGGCCGGCGCGGCGCCCCGAACTCGGTTCCGGGCGCCCGGTGGGGCAGTGAGTATGGCGAACAGGAGGCACCGCGTGACAACCGTCGGTTTTCTTTACCCGGGCCACTCGGCGGAAGACGACTATCTCCGGCTGGAGAAGTTGCTGGGCGGCGATATCCGGCTGCCGCTGGTCCACACCGATATCGGCGAGGACGCGCACCGGGTGGACGCCCTGCGGGAAATGGGATCGGCGGCCCGGCTGGCCGCGGGCGTCGGCGAACTGCGCCGGCGCGGCGCCGCCGCCGTCGTCTGGGCCTGCACCAGCGCCAGCTTCGTCTTCGGCTGGGAGGGTGCGGCGGAACAGGTCCGCGAGCTCGCTGCGACCGCCGGCACGCCCGCCTCCAGCACCTCCTTCGCCTTCGCCCACGCGGCGCGCGCCATCGGCGCCGAACGGGTCGCCGTCGCCGCGACCTACCCGCAGGACGTCGCCGCCCGCTTCACGGAGTTCCTCCGGGCCGCCGGCATCGAGGTCGTCGCCACCCGCGGCAGCGGCATCATCACCGCGGCCGAGGTCGGCACCTGGGGCGAGCCCGAGGTGCTCCGCCTGGCCCGCACCGGCGACCACCCCGCGGCACAGGCCGTGCTGCTCCCCGACACGGCCCTGCACACCGCGGCCCACCTGCCCGCCCTGGAAGCCGCGGTCGGCAAGCCGGTGCTCACCGCCAACCAGGTGACGGCCTGGGAGGGGCTGCGCCTCCTGAACCGCACGGCACACGCGCCGGAACTGGGCCGCCTCTTCGGTGCGGAGTAGGGACCGGGCAGGGCTCTGCGGCCTGCGCCCTGCGGCTTGAGTGTGACGGTGCGTCAACCTCGCCCGATCCCTATACGCATCGTCAACGCCCCTTAGATTCAGCCGAGTTGGCGGTGCGCGGGTCCGCGCGTGGGCCCGGGGGCACGCGTGGGCCCGGGGCCAGTCGAGCGGACCGTTCGGATGGCGGGTTCGGGATGCGGCGGTTCCGCGATGCGGGCGGGCCGCCGGCCGATTCCCTGAGACCGCCGCTCGCCCGCTCGCCCGCTCGCGCGCGTGGCGGCGCCCCTGCTCGGTTGCCCCCGCTGGGCCGCGTACGGCCGCACGCTCGCGGGCGCGCGTGGATACGGCAACGGACACGCCAACGGACGCGCCGCCGGACACTTCGACACCCGCGTCCGTGCGGGGCGCGCCGGTCGGAGCCGATACGGTGCGCCGGGCAGCGGCGTGTGCAGCCCTCGGGGCGGCTTGGTGCGCGAACGGGGGAACCCGGCACGCGGGGCGCGCGAATCGACGGGCGCACACCCCCGCTGGCTGCGGCGCGCGGCATCACACATGCGCGGGCCGGGAATAACCGGAGAGCTTCTCCGGTTGCACTCCTCTGCTACGTACGCGACTTCAGGAGGCAGGACGCCGGTGGACACGATTCGAGGAACGGCGAGCGGCACCGCACCCGTACCGCTCTCCGTGCTGGACCTGGCGACCGTGGGCAGTGGGCGGACCGCGAGCGACGCGCTGCGGACCTCGGTGGAGCTGGTCCAACTCGCCGAGCGGCGCGGCTTCCACCGCTACTGGGTGGCCGAGCACCACTCGATGCCGGGCGTCGCCAGCTCGTCCCCCGCGGTCATCCTCGCGCACCTGGCCGCGCACACGGAGCGCATCAGGCTCGGCTCCGGCGGCGTCATGCTGCCCAACCACGCGCCGCTGGTCATCGCCGAGCAGTTCGGCACCCTGGAGGCGATGGCGCCGGGCCGGGTCGATCTCGGCCTCGGCCGCGCGCCGGGCACCGACGGGGCGACCGCCGCCGCGCTGCGCCGCTCGGACCGGCTCCAGGAGGGCGCCGACGAGTTCCCGCGCCAGCTCGCCGAGCTCACCAAGTTCCTCGACGCGAGCTTCCCCGACGGCCATCCGTACGCGCGCATCCACGCCGTGCCCGGCCCCATCCAGGGCACCGTGCCCGGCGGGGTGCAGTCCACCGACCGGCCGGCGATCTGGCTGCTCGGTTCCAGCGGCTTCAGCGCCCAACTGGCCGGCGCGCTCGGCCTGCCGTTCTCCTTCGCGCACCACTTCTCGGCCGCCAACACCATCCCGGCGCTCGACCTCTACCGCTCCTCCTTCCGCCCCTCGGCCGTCCTGGACGCCCCGTACGCCTCGATCGGAGTCTCCGCGCTCGCCGCCGACGACGAGCGGGAGGCCCGTCGCCAGGTGATGACCGGCGCGCTCGCCATGATCCGGCTCAGGCTCGGGCGGCCCGGCCTGGTGCCCACGCCGGAGGAGGCAGAGACGCACGCCTTCAGCCCGGCCGAGACGGAGTTCGTGGAGAACCACGTCTCCAACGTCGTGCACGGCACCCCGGACGCGGTCCGCGAGGGCCTGAACCAACTGGTCAAGCGCACCGGCGCGGACGAACTGGTGATCACCGGCAATGTGCACAGCAGCGCGGCCCGACTGCGCTCCTACGAGCTGATCGCGGACGCTTACGAGCTGACGCCGCCGCCGGCTGCTTGATCGCTGCTCGTTGCTCGCTGCTCGCTGTCTTCGGGCTGCTGGCTGGCGGCCGGTCACTGTCCCCGGCCGCTGGCCGGCCGCCGCCGGCTCCTGACTGGCCACCGGCCGACCGTGGGCTAGCGGCTGCCCGACCCCGACCGGTCACTGCCCGACCACTGGCGACGGGCCCGTACGAGCCGGGCCCGTACGAGACACTTCCGCGCGAGGCAGGCCCGTACGAGCCGGGCCCGTGCGAGGCAGGCCCGTACGACACATCCCGTACGACACATCCCCGTACGGGATCGGGCCCGCGCCCCCTTGGGATCTAGTGGTCATCCGGAGCGCGGGCCCGGCGCGCTCAGCCCGCTTCTCTCAGCATCGCCGACAGGTGCTCCGGGGTCACCGGGCGGGAGAAGAACCAGCCCTGGCCGGTGTCGCAGCCGATCCGGCCCAGGCGTTCGGCCTGCTCGGCACTCTCCACGCATTCGGCGGTCACGGTGAGCCCGAGCCGGTGGGCGAGCTGCACCAGCGCCTCCACGATGGTCTCGTCGGCCGGATTGGGGTGCTCCTCGGCCCGGAAGCCCCGGACGAACGAGCCGTCCAGCTTGAGCGAGGAGACCGGCAGTCGGCTCAGATAGGCCAGGTTGGAGTAGCCGGTGCCGAAGTCGTCGATGGCGATCGTCACCCCCATGTCGCTGAGCTGCTGCAACGCCTGCAAGGGCCGGCCGGCGGAGCCCATCACGGCCGACTCGGTGAGTTCGAGTTGCAGCAGCTCGGGCGGCAGCCCGGTCTCCGCCAGCGTCGCCGCCACGTCCGCGACCAGGTCCGAGTCCCACACCTGCCGCACCGCCACGTTGACGCTGACTCGCACCGGGCGGGCCGGATGGGCCAGTTGCCACTTCCTCGCCTGCCAGCAGGCCGTGGTCAGCACCCAGCGGCCCAGCGGCACGATGGCGCCGTTCTCCTCCGCCAATCCGATGAACCGATTCGGCGCGAGCAGCCCGAACTGCGGATGCCGCCACCGCACCAGCGCCTCCGCGCCGCGCACCACCCCGTCCTCAAGGCCCACCAACGGCTGGTAGTCCAGCGTGAACTCGCCCCGCTCGACGGCCTGCCGCAGCGTGCTGGAGAGTGCCTGCCGGGTCATCCGGTGGGCGTTGCGCTCCGGGTCGAACAGCGCCCAGCGCGCCTTCCCGTCCGCCTTCGCCCAGTAGAGCGTGGTGTCGGCGGCCTGCATCAGGGCGGTGGTGTGCGTGCCGGCCGCCAGCCGCTCCACGACCCCGATGCTGGCCGAGACCGTCAGCCGGTGCCCGGCCACGTCGAACGGCCGTTGCAGCGCCACGAGCAGCGCGCGCGCCAACTCGGTGAGCTGGTCGGTGCCGGTCGACTCGGTGACGAGCAGCGCGAACTCGTCGCCGCCGAGCCGCGCCACCAGGTGTCCGTCGGGCGCGGCGCACTCGGTCAACCGCTGGGCCACCGCGCCGAGCAGCTCGTCG
Organism: Streptomyces sp. HSW2009; assembly: GCF_040240285.1. Lineage (NCBI taxonomy): Bacteria > Bacillati > Actinomycetota > Actinomycetes > Kitasatosporales > Streptomycetaceae > Streptomyces > Streptomyces sp. HSW2009. The sequence goes on from NZ_JBEHZD010000587.1 coordinate 4,310, forward strand.
CCGACCCGGTGCCCCAGTGTGTCGTTGATCGCCTTGAACCCGTCCAGGTCGAGGTAGCACAGGCCGACCCGGCCGCTACGGGGCGGCGCCCCCTGGCCGGGCCCCGTACCCGCACTCGCGCCCGCGCGGGCGCCATCGGCGGCACACCACTACTGCACGGCCCCTTATCGGGATGGATTTCGGCATGCCGGAATTCGGTTCGGAAGCTTCGAT
>NZ_JBEHZD010000588.1:0-4512 GCF_040240285.1 Streptomyces sp. HSW2009
GCCCGCCCGCCGCGCGCCCCCGCGGGGGGCCCACCCGGCGCCGCCCCGGTTCGCGCGCCCGCCGGAGCTGCGGCGGCCCCGGTTCGCGCGCTCGCCGCATCCGTGGCCGCGCCGGCTCCGCCGAGCCCCGCTAGTCCCGCTAGTCCCGCTAGTCCCGCAACAGGTCGGGCACGCCCGCGGCGTCGGGCTCGTCGCCGGTGCCGGAGAGCACGGTCAGCCGCTGGGTGGCCCGGGTCAGCGCCACGTACAGCACCCGCAACCCGGCCGGCGACTCGTCGGCGATCTCCGCGGGCGAGACCACCACCGTGGCGTCGTACTCCAACCCCTTGGCCTCCAGGCTGCCGAGCACCACGACCCGGCCGCGGGGTTCGGCCTGCCCGGTGGCGGGCGTGGCGTCGGCCGGCGGTGTGAGCGCGGCGTCGGCCGGCGCATCAGGGCCGGCAGGGCCGTCCGGGCCGGCCGGGCCGGCCGCCCCCGCGGGCGCTTCCAACTCCGCCAGCCAGGCCCGGGCCCGCTCCCGCTGGCCCATCGCGACCACCACGCCCACCGTGCCGTCCACCTCGGCCAACAGCCGCCGCACCTCAGCGCGGAGCACCGTACGCGGGTCGGTGCCGAGCGCCACGAAGCGCGGCTTCAGGCCGGTGGAGCGGACGGCGGTCGGTGGCTCGGTGCCGGGCATGGCCAGCGCGAGCACCTTGGCGGCCAGTTCGGCGACCTCGGCCGGGTTGCGGTAGTTGACGGTGAGCTGGAAGCGGCGGCGCGGCCGGGTGCCCAGCGCCTCGTCCCGCGCGAGCGCCGCCTCGTCCGGGTCCGACCAGGAACTCTGCGCCGGATCGCCGACCACCGTCCACGTCGCCTGGCGGCCCCGCCGGCCCACCATCCGCCACTGCATGGGCGTCAGGTCCTGCGCCTCGTCCACGATGACGTGCGCGTAGTCCGTGCGCGACTCGTCCCGCAGCCGCTCCAGCCGCTCGGCCTTGCTGGGCCGGCCGCCGAACCGGTCGGCGTACGTGGTGAGCTCGTCGAGGCCGGTGAGCTGGTCGAGCGGGTCGGCCGCGCGCTTGCGGGGCCTGGCCGGGGTGCCGAGCAGGGTGTGCAGCTCGTCGATGAGGGCCACGTCGTGCACGGACAGCGGGCCGTTGCCCCGTTCGTCCAGGCGCCGCAGCGAGCGGGCCACCAGCCGCACCTCGCGCTGGTTGAGCACCCGCCCGCGCCCGCCGGCACCGGCCCAGCGGGCGAGCCGCCGCTCGTCGGCCATCGCGGCCAGCACCCGGCGCGGCGTCAGCTCGGGCCACCAGGCGGTGAGGAAGTCCAGGAAGTCCGACTCGGTCGACACGTCCTCGTCGAACGCCTCGCGCGCGTCGGCCGCGAACTCCGGGTCGGGGTAGCGGCGCGGCCCGCCGGCGGCCGACCACAGCGCGTCGAGCAGCAGCCGGCGGGCCCGTGGGCGCATCAGGTTGATCGGCGCGGTGCCGCTCAGCACCGTCTGTCTGATCTGCCGCAGCCGCTGCGCGTCCAGCTCGACCCGGGCGCCGAAGGCCACCACCCGCAGCCGCTCCGGCACCGAGGCGGAGCGGCGCGCACCGCCCGGGGCGCCGCCGCCCGCGTCACCGCCGAGGTCCCCCAGGCCCCCGAACGAGAGCTGACCGTCCTCCTCCGCTTCCGTCTCCTCGCTGGTCACGGGCGCGGGCCCGGGCAGCGTCAGGGCGCCCCTGACCGCCTTGCGCAGCACCTTCGCCATCCGCAGCGAGCCCTTGACCCGGGCCACGGCCGGCTCGTCGTACGCCGTGCCGACGCCGGTGGCACCACCGCGCGCGGTCGACTCGGCGCCCTCGGCCAACGAGCCGAGCGCCCGGATGGCGACCTGCCCCTCCTCGCCGAGCGAGGGCAGCACGCCCTCGGTGTAGGCGACGAGCAGTGGCGTGGGGCTGACGATCAGGATGCCGCCCGCGTACCGCCGCCGGTCCTGGTAGAGGAGGTAGGCCGCGCGGTGCAGGGCGACGGCCGTCTTGCCGGTGCCCGGGCCGCCCTCCACCTCGGTGACGGAGTTCGCGGGGGCGCGGATCACCAGGTCCTGTTCGGCCTGGATGGAGGAGACGATGTCGCGCATGGTGTGCCCGCGGGCCCGGCCCAGCGCGGCCATCAGGGCGCCGTCGCCGATGACCGACAGCGGCTCGCCGTCCAGCGTCGCCGTCAGCTCGGGGCGGAGCAGGTCGTCCTCCACGCCGAGCACCCGACGCCCCTTGCTGCGGATGACGCGGCGGCGCACCACCCGGCCCGGGGCGACCGGCGGGGCCCGGTAGAAGGGGGCCGCGGCCGGCGCCCGCCAGTCGATGACCAGCGGCGAGTACTCCGCGTCGAGGACCCCGAGCCGCCCGATGTGCAGCGTCTCGGCGATGTCCGCCCGCGGCTGCCCGGCCGGGTCGGTGTGCACCGCGTCGTCGGCGGGGTCGACGGAGGTGTACGCCCCGTCCGGGCCACGCTTGCCGTCCTTGCCGAGCAGCAGGTCGATGCGGCCGAAGAGGAAGTCCTCGAACTCGTTGTTCAACCGGTTCAGATGGACCCCGGCCCGGAACACCTGCGCGTCGCGTTCGGCGAGCGCGCCGGGCGTGCCGACCTGGCCCCCCTTGACCGCGTCGTCCATCAGGTACTCGGCCTCGTGGATCTTCTCCTCAAGCCTGCGGTAGACCCGGCTGAGATGTCGCTGCTCGATCCGGATCTCCCGCTCGCGGGCACCCTCGGCACCGGTCCCGGCGTCGTGGGACGGTGCGGATGCCGCGTTCGTGGCATTGTGCGTGGCGTTGTGCGCGGCCACCCAGGCCCCCTTCTGTGTGCGTAGGGCAGCCGTCAACCGTACGCGAACCGGGGCATGCTGCGCACGTGTGCGACACCACTCAGTCCATCCAGCGGTCGGGGACGCCCTGGCGGCAGGGGCTGCCGCCTGGGCTGGGGGGCGCGCTGCGGCGGGGGCCGGTGGCCGGCGGGGAGGATGCTTTCCTACGAGCGGAGGACGGCGCCGTACGAGGACCGGCCGGGCGGCGGTCGACGGGAGAGTGCTTTCGTACGAAGGGAGGCCGCTGCCGTTCGAGGAGCCGCCGGCGACCTGCGGGGAGAGCGCTTTCGTGCGGGAGGAAGCCGCTGCCGCATGAGCGGCCGGGGCGGTGCGGGCGCGGGCCGGGCCGGTGACGGGCCGGGCCCGAGACGGGCGGGCCGCGCCCGCCCCCGTTCACCTTCCGAGGCGTCGCGGCCAAAACACCGCCCGTACCAGCCAGGAACCGAACGCGGTGCAGCCCCGTGAGCACAGGCCCCGGACCCCCGACCGGGGCCTGTGCCCTGTCCACGTTCTCACACCAACTACGCTTCTGCGTCCATTAATTGACGCCATATCAGGAATGAAATATTCCGACCCGCTGAGCGAACACGGCCCCTCTCGCACCGTCCACCCACGCTCACGACGACCGCGCGAGCTGGACCGCGCCACACGGCTCAGGCCCGCGCAGCGACGGCGCGCCGGCGGTGCCGCGCCACCCGTTCCCGGTTGCCGCACACCTCGCTTGAGCACCAGCGGCGGCGCCGGCCGCGCGAGGTGTCCAGATAGATCAGCGCGCACGACTCGCCCTCGCAGCGCCGCAGTTGGTCCCGCGCGGTCGCGTCCGTGAGCAGGTCGACGGCGTCCCTGGCGACCTGCGCCAGCAGCGCTTCGCAGGGAGGAGTCACGGCGTGCGCACGGACCAGCGAACCGTCCGCGGCCCGCACCGCGCGCAGCGCCGGCGGCGCGGCGGCGGCCAGCGCGTTGATCCGCTCCACGTCGGTGTCGGCCGCCCGCCCGTCGAACTCCCCGTACACCACACGGAACAGCAGGTCCCGCAGGGTACGGAAGCGGTCGAGCCACTGGGCGTCCACCACGTCGGGCGGCACCTCGGGCAGCAACAGCCGGGCGCCGACGAGCCACTGGCCGAGCCGGTGCGGGGTGTCGAGCCGTTCGACGGGCTCGTCGCCGAATCTGCCGTTCACGGTGGCCACCAGGTCGAGGCAGACCCGACCGGCGTCGAAACGCAGCTCGTACGAAGCCGAGACCGCCGCCATCCGCCCATCACTCCCTGAGTGCGCGGGGCGCCGAACGCCCAAACGCCCGCGAGGAACCTCCGCTTCCAGAGTGCCCGCCCGGGGCCTTCCCCGTAACCCTCCTGACACACCCGGGCGAAGACGGACCCGAACGCACGGACAGCCCCGCCCCGCGAAACGACCACGCCCACGACCCGGGCCCCGGGCCACGGGCGAAAAGTCACGACCGGTACGGGCCAACAGCGCACGGCCCGGTGACCGCTAGGGCCGCGGCCGGGCCGCCAACCGGTAGCCGCGCCCCGCGGCCTCCTCCACCAGCCCGGGCACCGCCAGCGCAGCACCCACGTCGGCCACGGCCGCGGCGACCGCACCGACGTCCTCGGCCACCTCGGCGGGACCGGCCCCGGGGCCCGCCCCCCCCCCCCCCCCCCCGCCCGGGGCCCCCCC
>NZ_JBEHZD010000589.1:0-4493 GCF_040240285.1 Streptomyces sp. HSW2009
TCCTCCCGCCGCGGATGATCGTCATCGACCGCTCGCAGGCCATCCTCCCCGGCCCCGGCGCCGCCCCCCCCCCCCCCGGGGGGCGGGCCCCCGGCCCCCCGGGGGGCCCCCCGCTCCGGCGCCCCCGCCCGCCCCGCGGTGACCACCGCCCCGGCCGGCGCCGGCGCGCGATCCGGTGAGGTCACCCCGGACCGGATCGCCACCGACACCATCGCCACCGACACGCTGGACGCCCCCACCCCCCAGGCGCCCACCGCCGTGCCCGCACCGCCCTCCCGCGCGGTCGCCGCCGACCCCGCCAACGCCCCGGGTCCGCGCGGTCCGCTCACCCGGTCCAGGCCCGCCGCCCCCGCCGAAGGACCCGCATCCGTCCCCGCCGAGCCGGCCGGCGTCATCGACTCCCTGGACACCTCGGCCCTGCGCGAACTACCGGCGGCCGTGCGCCGCCGGGTCCTGCGCCGCGTCGCCATCGCGGCCGGCTCGCCCGCCGGTTCTCTGTTCGCCCGGCACATCGAAGAGGTCGACCGGTTGATCACCAGTTGGCACGGTCAGCGCGCCATCAACCTGCCCGGCCGCATCGAGGTGCAGAGGCAGGGTGGCAGACTGGTCATTCGGCAGGGCTGATCCGCCCGAGCCTGACAAGCGGGAAACAAGCGAGAGTGGCGCGGGTGGACGACAAGGACATGGGCACCGACCTCCAGTCGGTGCTCATCACCAAGGAAGAGATCGACGCGAAGCTGGCTGAGCTGGCCGCCCAGATCGACGCGGAGTACCAGGGCAAGGACCTGCTCATCGTCGGCGTGCTCAAGGGCGCCGTGATGGTCATGGCGGACCTGGCGCGGGCCCTGTCCACCCCCGTCACCATGGACTGGATGGCGGTGTCGTCCTACGGCGCCGGCACCCAGTCCTCCGGGGTGGTGCGCATCCTCAAGGACCTGGACACCGACATCGCGGGCCGCGACGTACTGATCGTCGAGGACATCATCGACTCCGGTCTGACGCTGTCCTGGCTGCTGTCGAACCTGGGCTCGCGCGGCCCGGCCTCGCTCAACGTGGTCACCCTGCTGCGCAAGCCGGAGGCGGCCAAGGTGGACATCGACGTGAAGTGGATCGGCTTCGACATCCCGAACGAGTTCGTCGTGGGTTACGGTCTGGACTACGCGGAGAAGTACCGCAATTTGCCCTTCGTGGGCACTTTGGCGCCGCACGTCTACGGCGGTTGACCGGCCATCGGCGGCCGAATGGCCCGGCGGGAACCGGTCGTCGTTTCCCGCCGTTGAAGCATGGGAAGGCCATTTCGTTGACCGCCCGTGGCGGCACCTGGTGACAATGCTGGGGTACCGTCCGAAGGTCAGTCTTTTCAGACCGAGTAAAACACCGTACGCACAAGCAGCCCTCACCAGAGGGTTCCGTGCCTCACTGTGGCAGGAGGGACGGGGCGAATCCGCCCCGTATGGATGGACGTGAAGCGCTACTTCCGTGGGCCGGTCATGTGGATCGTGCTGGCCGTCCTCGCCGTGGTCGTGTTGATGCAGGTCGTCGGTTCGTCCGGCGGCTACAAGTCGGTGGACACCAGCGAGGTCGTCAATGCGATCGACAAGAACCGAGTCAAATCCGCAGAGCTGACGACCGGCGACGAACACAAGATCAAGATTCAGCTCAAGGACGACGAGGAGAAGATCTCCGGGAGCCGTAAGCTCCAGGCGAACTACATCGGCGACCAGGGCGTCCGGATCGCCACGACCCTTCAGGCCAACGCCGAGAAGGACCAGATCCCCGACGGCTACACGGTCTCCCAGTCGAAGCAGAATCCGTTCATCGGCATCCTGCTGTCGCTGCTTCCCTTCGTGCTGATCGTCGTCGTCTTCCTGTTCCTGATGAACCAGATGCAGGGCGGCGGCTCCCGAGTGATGAACTTCGGGAAGTCGAAGGCCAAGCTCATCACCAAGGACACCCCGAAGACGACGTTCGCCGACGTCGCGGGGTCCGACGAGGCGGTCGAGGAGCTCCAGGAGATCAAGGAGTTCCTCCAGGAGCCGGCGAAGTTCCAGGCCGTCGGCGCCAAGATCCCCAAGGGCGTGCTGCTGTACGGCCCCCCCGGCACCGGCAAGACGCTGCTCGCGCGGGCCGTCGCCGGCGAGGCGGGCGTCCCGTTCTACTCGATCTCCGGCTCCGACTTCGTCGAGATGTTCGTCGGTGTGGGTGCCTCCCGTGTCCGTGACCTGTTCGAGCAGGCCAAGGCGAACGCCCCGGCCATCGTCTTCGTCGACGAGATCGACGCCGTCGGTCGCCACCGCGGCGCCGGCATGGGCGGCGGCCACGACGAGCGCGAGCAGACCCTCAACCAACTCCTGGTCGAGATGGACGGCTTCGACGTCAAGGGCGGCGTGATCCTGATCGCCGCGACCAACCGGCCCGACATCCTGGACCCGGCGCTGCTGCGCCCGGGCCGCTTCGACCGGCAGATCGCGGTGGACCGCCCCGACATGCTGGGCCGTCTTGAGATCCTCAAGGTGCACCAGAAGGGCAAGCCGGTCGCGCCCGACGTCGACCTCCAGGCCGTCGCCCGGCGCACCCCCGGCTTCACCGGCGCCGACCTGTCGAACGTGCTGAACGAGGCGGCGCTGCTGACCGCCCGTAGCGACAAGAAGCTGCTCGACAACCACGCCCTGGACGAGGCGATCGACCGTGTCGTGGCCGGCCCGCAGAAGCGGACCCGGATCATGAGCGACAAGGAGAAGAAGACCACCGCGTACCACGAGGGCGGGCACGCCCTGGTCGCGGCGGCCTCGCCGAACAGCGACCCGGTGCACAAGGTCACCATCCTCTCCCGCGGCCGTGCCCTCGGGTACACGATGGTGCTGCCGGACGACGACAAGTACTCCACCTCGCGCAACGAGATGCTCGACCAGCTCGCGTACATGATGGGCGGGCGCGCGGCGGAGGAACTGGTCTTCCACGACCCGACGACCGGCGCGCCCGACGACATCGAGAAGGCCACCCGCACGGCCCGCGCGATGGTCACTCAGTACGGCATGACCGAGCGGCTCGGTGCGATCAAGTTCGGCTCCGACAACTCCGAGCCGTTCCTCGGTCGCGACATGTCGCACCAGCGTGACTACTCGGAAGAGGTCGCCGCGCTGGTCGACGAAGAGGTCAAGAAGCTCATCGAGAACGCGCACAACGAGGCGTGGGAGATCCTGGTCGAGAACCGAGACGTGCTCGACAACCTGGTTCTGGCCCTCCTGGAGAAGGAGACGCTGAACAAGGAGGAGCTGGCGGAGATCTTCTCCACCATCGTCAAGCGCCCGCTGCGTCCGGCGTGGACCGGCTCCTCGCGGCGTACGCCCTCCACCCGGCCGCCGGTGCTCTCGCCCCGCGAGCTCGCCCCGGCCAACGGCGCGGCGTCCACCACCAGCATCGCCAAGGGCGGCACGCCCGAGGACTCGGTGGATCTGCAAGACGAGCCGCCCCGCGGTGACGTCTGAGCAGCGCTGCCGCGCGGTGAGGTCTGAAGTGTGAGGGCCGCTGGGGGCGGGTCGTAGGACCCGTGCCAGGCGGTCAGTACCGGGGTCGGCCTGCGGGCCGGCCCCGGTGGCGTTCGTCACGGTGGCCGATGTGGACCGGTCCCGGAATGAAGACCGCGCCCCCCCGGTTCTCGCCGGGGGGCGCGGCTTTTTTGTACGGAGGCGCGGGCTGGCCCCGCCCGTCAGGCCGTACGGCGTGCACGACGGCACGGCACGAGCGAGGAACGAGGCAACGCCCATGACCGACCCGGTCACTTTGGACGGCAGCAGCAGCATCGGCGAGTTCGACGAGAAGCGTGCCGCGAGCGCGATCCGCGAACTGTTGATCGCGGTCGGCGAGGACCCGGACCGCGAGGGGCTGCGGGAGACGCCCGCCCGGGTGGCCCGTGCCTACAAGGAGATATTCGCGGGTCTGTGGCAGGAGCCGGAGGACGTGCTGACCACCACGTTCGACCTGGGCCACGACGAGATGGTGCTGGTCAAGGACATCGAGGTGTTCAGCACCTGCGAGCACCACCTGGTGCCGTTCCGGGGCGTGGCGCACGTCGGGTACATCCCGTCCGGCGACGGCAAGATCACCGGCCTGTCCAAGCTGGCCCGCCTGGTGGACGTCTACGCCCGCCGGCCGCAGGTCCAGGAGCGGCTGACGACGCAGATCGCGGACTCGCTGATGCGGATACTGGAGCCGCGCGGGGTGATCGTCGTCATCGAGTGCGAGCACATGTGCATGTCGATGCGGGGCATCCGCAAGCCCGGCGCGAAGACCCTGACCTCCGCGGTCCGCGGCCAGCTCCGCGACTCGGCCACCCGCTCCGAGGCGATGAGCCTGATCATCGGCCACTAGCGGCCGGCTGCTGCGCCCCGGTCCACCGGCCGGCTCAGAGCCCGCGCGGACGCCCCCGGGCGCGGGGCCGGCCGCGTTGGGGGGGGGGGGGGGCGGGCGGCGGGGGGGGGGCCCCCCCGCGG
>NZ_JBEHZD010000059.1:0-23210 GCF_040240285.1 Streptomyces sp. HSW2009
GCGAAGGGCATGGAGCCGGAGTCGTACCAGGCGTCGATGACTTCGGGGACGCGGACGGCTTGGTGGGTGCAGCCTTCTTGGGGGCAGGGGAAGGTGATGGCGTCGATGTGGGGGCGGTGGGGGTCGAGTTGTGATTGGTCGGTGCCGGTGAGGCGGGTGAGGTCGGCGCGGGAGCCGATGCAGGTGAGGTGGTCATCGGTGCAGCGCCAGATGGGGAGTGGGGTGCCCCAGTAGCGGTTGCGGGACAGGGCCCAGTCGATGTTGTTGGTGAGCCAGTCGCCGAACCGGCCGTGCTTGACGGTCTCCGGGAACCAGTTCGTCCGCTCGTTCTCCGCCAACAGACGGTCCTTGACCGCCGTCGTCCGCACGTACCACGACGGCTGCGCGTAGTAGAGCAGTGCCGTGTGGCAGCGCCAGCAGTGCGGGTAACTGTGCTCGTACGCCACGTGCTTGAAGAGCAGGCCGCGCTCTTGGAGATTGGCCACCAGGATCTCGTCGGCCTTCTTGAAGAACTGGCCGCCGACCAGCGGGAGGCCGGGTTCGAAGGTGCCGTCCGGGCGGACCGGGTTGACCACCGGCAGGTCGTACCGCCGACAGGTCTGGAAGTCGTCCTCACCGAAGGCGGGCGAGGTGTGGACCAGGCCGGTGCCGTCCTCGGTGGTCACGTAGTCGGCGCAGACGACGAAGTTGGCGCCTTCGAGCGGGACCGAGTCGAAGGGGCGCTGGTACGTCCAGCGCTCCATGTCCTTGCCGGTGAAGGACGCGCCGGTGACCTCCCAGCCCTCGCCGAGCGCCTTGGTCACCAGGGCCTCGGCCACCACCAGCCGCTCGGTGCCGTCGGTCGCCACCACGTACGTCACGTCCGGGTGGACCGCCGCCGCGGTGTTGGCCAGCAGCGTCCACGGGGTGGTCGTCCACACCAGCAGCGAGGCGTCACCGGCGAGCGGGCCCGAGGTCAGGGGCAGCTTGACGAAGACCGAGGGGTCGACGACGGTCTCGTAGCCCTGGGCGAGTTCGTGGTCGGAGAGGCCGGTGCCGCAGCGCGGGCACCAGGGGGCGACGCGGTGGTCCTGGACGAGGAGGCCCTTGTCGAAGATCTCCTTTAGCGACCACCAGACGGAGTCGATGTACTCCGGGTCCATGGTGCGGTACGCGCCGTCGAGATCGGTCCAAAAGCCCATGCGGGTGGTGAGTTCGGCGAACGCGTCGGTGTGCCGGGTGACCGACTCGCGGCACTTGGCGTTGAACTCGGCGATCCCGTACGCCTCGATGTCCTGCTTGCCGTTGAACCCGAGTTCCTTCTCGACGGCGAGTTCGACGGGCAGGCCGTGGCAGTCCCAGCCGGCCTTGCGGGCGACGTGGTAGCCGCGCATGGTGCGGAAGCGCGGGAAGACGTCCTTGAAGACGCGGGCCTCGATGTGGTGCGCGCCCGGCATGCCGTTGGCGGTGGGCGGGCCCTCGTAGAACACCCACTCCGGGCGGCCCTCGGACTGTTCGAGGGAGCGGGCGAAGACCTTGTTCTCGCGCCAGAAGTCGAGCACCGCGTGTTCGAGAGCGGGCAGATCGACCTGGGCGGGCACCTGGCGGTACTGGCGGGGCTGAGCCGGCTCGACCGGCTGCTGCTGCGACTCTGACATGGGGTGGGGTCTCTACTCTCCGGCGGAATGGCTGGTGCATGGTCCGTCGGAGGGACGAGAGCGCTGCGGCTCCCGCGGTACCACCCTCCTTGGCCGCGGGGACTCCCACGGCCCCCTCATTGGGGTCGCGCTTCCGGTTCTACTCACCCCCATGGTGCAGGGCTTTCTTCCGGCGGCTCCGGGGTGATCTTCGCGTCGCGCTGGCCCTCGGGCTCACACCGTCCCCGAGTCGCTCATGGCCGCTGACGACGCTACTCGTCCCCTTCTACGCCTCTCGCTGAATTCAGTGTACGACTCGTCCGGCCGCCGGCCGACCGCAATTTCGCCGCTGTGACCTGGCGCGGCGCCGCTCGGGCGGGGTGCGCCCGGTCGCTCGACAGGGGGCGGAAGGCCGCGGACACCGTGCGCCCGGGGGTGGCCGTGGGCCGGATTACCCCGCCTGCGGTGGGGCACAACGGATGAGACCGGTCTGCCAGGTAGCGGGCCGCGTACCGCGTCTTCCCGGGCGGAGGTGCCCCGGGGTCCCGGAGGTCGGCGTGCCCTGTTGCCGCGTGGTGGGAGTCGTTTTATCGTTCCGGCACGATTCGCGCACAAGATCACAATATGTGAAGGGGTTGCGGCCATGGTGGCGAAGAAGCCCGCCGTGAAGCAGTCCACGGCGGCGGAACCGGACGCGAGACCCGGCGGGAAGCCCGACGGGAAGACCGGGGAAAAGTCCAGCGAGAAGGCCGGCGCAAAGGCCACGGGGCAGTCCGGCAAGGAAGCCGGCAAAAAGCCCGGCAAAGGGCCCGGCAAGAAGGCCAGCGAGAAACCCAGCGGAAAGCCCAGCAAGAAGTCCCCTGAGAAGTCCACCGGGAAGTCCGCGGGGGCGGCGGCCAAGAAGAAGACCGTGGCCGCCCCGGCGAAGAAGAGCACGGCCAAGAAGGCTGCACCGGCCACGAAGGCGGTGCCCGCGAAGAAGACGGGAGCCAAGAAGGTGGCAGCGACAGAGACTCCGGGTGGGGCGTCGACGAAGGGCCGTAGCGCAGCGCGGGGGACCGCGGTGCCCGGTGCCCGCGCGGCCACCACCACGGAACCTGGCGGACTGGCCGTACGGCCGAACGAGGAGCCCTGGACCCCGGCGGAGGTGGCCGAGGCGCGGGCCACGCTCGAAGAGGACGCCGAGCGGCTGCGCGCCGAGATCCGGGCGTCGGAGGAGGCGCTGACCGGGCTGCTGCGCGACTCCGGCGACGGGGCGGGCGACGATCAGGCCGACACCGGCACCAAGAACGTCACCCGAGAACACGAGATGGCGCTGACCAGCAACGCCCGCGAGATGTTGGTGCAGAGCGAGCGTGCGCTGTCCCGGCTTGAGGCCGGGACGTACGGGCTCTGCGAGAACTGTGGCAACCCGATCGGCAAGGCCAGGATGCAGGCGTTTCCGCGGGCCACCCTGTGCGTGGAGTGCAAGCAGCGGCAGGAGCGCCGCTGACCGTGGGGGCCCGGGGGTGTCGTACCCTCGTGCTCTACCAGGCGTGTCGTGGCGCCCGGGGGAGAGCGACACTGAGGGACTGACGTGACAGAGGCGGAGCAGGCCATCGGAACGCCCGAGCCGAAGAAGGCGGAACCTGCGGAACCCACGGAACCTGCGGAGCCCGCCGGCGCCTCGGCGGAGCCGGCCGCGGCCGGCGGCCGGGGCCAGCGGCGCCTACTCGTGCTGCTCTCGGTCGCCGCGTTCGCCTATGTGCTCGACCTGGTCACGAAGATCATCGTGGTCTCCGAGCTGGAGCACGAGGGCGCGATCGAGGTCATCGGGACCTGGCTCCAGTTCGAGGTGGTGCGCAACCGGGGCGCCGCCTTTAGCTTCGGCGAGGCCATGACGGTGGTGTTCACCTGCATCGCCACCATCGTGATCGTGGTGATCGCGCGGATCGCCCGCAAGCTGTACAGCGCTCCGTGGGCGGTCGCGCTCGGGCTGCTGCTCGGCGGGGCGCTCGGCAACCTCACCGACCGGCTGCTGCGCAGCCCCGGCCACTTCAAGGGCGCGGTGGTCGACTTCATCGCGCCGGCCCACTTCGCGGTCTTCAACCTCGCCGACTCGGCCATCGTCTGTGGCGGCATCCTCATCGTGATCCTCTCCTTCCGCGGCATCGACCCGGACGGCACGGTGCACCGGGACTGATCCCGGACGCGCAGCCCGTCCGCGGGGCGGGCCGCGCGGCGCTCCGGCGGCACCGTCGGAGTACGCCCGGGGCGCGTCCGGGGCACCCCGGTGGCGCAACGGTGGTGGCTCGGCTTCGTGCACGGGTGCCATGAGCGTGGTTCGAACCGGCGTCCGGGCAGTGGCGGCGCAAGGTACCGGGGCTGTGGGCGTTGGTCCCCGGGCAGATGGCGGTGCCAGCGCCGCCGCATTGCCGGTTTCGTACGGCGGCGGCCCGGGCCCGGAGCTCGCCGAATCCCTGACCGGCGCGTGCCGGGCGTGCCGGTGTTCACCAGGGCACTGCGGGTGGGGCGGGCCGGGGGGGGCGGCCGGACGTGCGTACGGAGGGTGGCCGGCGGTCCGGCATACTCGTCGGGTGAGCACCCTTCCCGAGATCCGCACCCTTCCCGTACCCGACGGCCTGGAGGGCGAGCGCGTCGACGCCGCGCTGGCCCGGATGTTTGGCTTCTCCCGCACCAAGGCGGCCGAGCTGGCAGCCGCGGGGAAGGTGCGGGTGGACGGTTCGGAGGCCGGGAAGTCCGACCGGGTCTCCGGCGGTGCCTGGCTCGAAGTGGAGATGCCGCAGGCCGCGCCGCCGGTGCAGATCGTCGCCGAGCCGGTCGACGGCATGGAGATCGTGCACGACGACGAGGACATCGTGGTGATCGTCAAGCCGATCGGCGTCGCCGCGCACCCGAGCCCCGGTTGGACCGGCACCACCGTCATCGGCGGCCTCGCCGCCGCCGGCTACCGCATCGCGACCTCGGGCGCCGCCGAGCGCCAGGGCATCGTGCACCGGCTGGACGTCGGCACCTCGGGGCTGATGGTGGTGGCCAAGTCGGAGCGCGCGTACACGCTGCTCAAGCAGCAGTTCCGGGAGCGCACGGTGGACAAGCGCTACCACGCGCTGGTGCAGGGCCACCCGGACCCGCTGAGCGGCACCATCGACGCCCCGATCGGCCGGCATCCGAACGCCGACTACAAGTGGGCGGTCACCGCCGAGGGCAAGCCCAGCGTCACCCACTACGACCTGGTCGAGGCGTTCCGCGCGGCCAGCCTGCTCGACATCAAGCTGGAGACGGGGCGTACGCACCAGATTCGGGTGCACATGGCCGCGCACCGGCACCCCTGCGTCGGGGACCTGACCTACGGCGCCGATCCGACGCTCGCCAAGCGGCTCGGGCTGACCCGGCAGTGGCTGCACGCGGTGCGGCTCGGGTTCGAGCACCCGTCGGACGGCCGCTGGGTGGAGTTCGAGAGCACCTATCCGCAGGACCTCCAGCAGGCGCTGGACCGGGTGCGGGCGGAGAGCGCCTGACCTGCGGGGGCCCGGTGGCTTGGCCCTGGCCTGCTGCGTTCGGGGCTGGGCCCGGGGCTGGTGCGTGGTCCTGCACGGATTTTCCTGCGGGCACGTCGCGCCTTGTGTAGCCGGCCGTCCGGCTCCCGCGCCGCCCGGCGCGCCCCGCCCCGTGTCGACCCACGCGCCGCCCGGCGCGCCGCGCCTCGTGTCGATCCACGCGCCGGGCCCCGTGCCGGCCGGCCCCGGTCGCGTACCCCACCCACCCCACAACGCCGCGCACCGCCCGTACGGCATGCGCGGGATACGCCCCATGGGGCCACCCGGGCGGGGCATTTGTCGTACTTCGTGGCAGGCTTGAAGCCGTGATCGTCTGACCGACGTCGGGAAGGCACGGCCCGTGGACCAGTTAGCCCTGCTGCTCCTGCTGTTGCTCGGGGCCGTGGTGATGGTCCCCATCGGGGAGCGGCTCGGGCTGCCGGCGCCGGTGCTCATGACGCTGATCGGCGTGGTGCTCGCGCTGTTGCCGTGGGTGCCCAACGTCGAGGTCGACCCCGAGCTGATCCTGCCGCTGGTGCTGCCGCCCCTGCTGTATGCGGCGGTGCAGCGCACCTCCTGGCGGCAGTTCGCGGCCAACAAGCGGGCCATCTTCCTGCTCGCCGTCGCGCTCGTCTTCGTCACCACCGCCGCGGTCGCCGCGCTCGCGCACGCCATCGTGCCGGGGCTGCCGGTCGCCGCGGCCGTGGTGCTCGGGGCGCTGGTGGCGCCGCCCGACCCGGGGGCGGCGACGGCGGTTGCCGGCCGGCTCGGGCTGCCCCGCCGGATGGTCTCCATCCTGGAGGGCGAGGGGCTGTTCAACGACGTCACGGCCATCGTGCTCTACCACGTGGCGCTCACCGCCGCCGTGAGTGGCAGCTTCTCGGTGCCGGCCGCCGCCGGCACGCTCGCCCTGTCCGCGCTGGTCGCGGTCGCCGTCGGGCTGCTGCTCGGCTGGGTCACGGCCCGGCTGATGGGCCGGCTGGCCGACCCGACGCTCCAGATCGGGCTGACGCTGCTGGTGCCGTTCGCCGCGTACGTACTGGCCGAGGAGTTCCACGGCTCCGGGGTGCTCGCGGTGCTCACCACGGCGCTCTTCCTCACCGAGCACGCGATGGACGCCGACGACGTGCTGGGGCGGCTCGCCGGACGCACCTTCTGGGAGGTGATCGACACCCTGGTCACCGGCGTCGCCTTCGGGCTGATCGGCCTGGAGCTGCACAACGTCTTCGGTACGGCCTCCGGGCGCTTCCCCGAGCTGCTCGGCGCGGGCGCCGCCATCGTCGGGGTGGTGGTCGGCGTGCGCCTGGTGTGGCTGCTGCCCGCGGCCTGGCTGGCCAAGCGCCTGCACCGGCGCCGGGACTACGACGAGGACATCCCGATGACCTGGCGCGAGACGGTGATCATGTGGTGGTCGGGGATGCGCGGGGTGGCCTCGGTGGCGCTCGCGCTGGCCATCCCGTTCACGGTGGACGGCGGCGGGGACTTCCCGGCCAGGGACGAGATCCTGTTCATCGCCTTCTCCGTGGTGTTGGCCACGCTGGTCGTCCAGGGCCTCTCGCTGCCGTGGCTGGTGCGGCTGCTGCGGGTGAGCGCGGACGCCAAGGCGGAGGAGGCGTTCGAGCGGGAGCTGGCCGAACGGGTGCTCCGGGCGACCCGGCGCAGGCTCAAGGAGATCCAGCAGGTGGAGGAGTTGCCCGACGAGCTGTGGGAGCAGATCGCCCGCCGGGCCTACGACCTCGGGGCCCGCATCTCGCCCGACATCGTGGAGGAGGACCGGCGGGAGGGGCACGACCAGCGGCTGGCACGGCTGCGGCGGCTCCAGCGGATCAACTCCGAGCTGCTGTCCGCCGCCCGGCACGAGGTGCTGGCCGCCCGCAGTGAACCGGGCGCCGACCCGGAGATCGCCGACCGAGTCCTGCACCAGCTCGACATGCGCAGCCTGCGCGGCGCCCCGCCCCCGGATGTGCCGTGAGCGGCTGGCCCGCGCCCCGCGCCCCGCGCCCCACGGACCGCGGGAAGCGGGTTCCGCGGGAGAGGCCGGGGGAGCGGGTTCCGCGGGGGCCGGGGCAAGCGGGCGTCGGAGGAAACGGGCGCCGGAGTCGCCCCGCCGCTTACTCGCCGTCCGGGCATCCGAGGCGGCGGGCACGCCGAAGAGTGGGTGGCGCGGGGAGCGGGCCCACGCGAGAGACGGCCCCCGCCTAGTCACCGTCCGGGCCCCGAGCCCCCCGCGGGCCCGGGTCGGGCGCCGCCCGGAGTTCCGCGGCGCCCGCAGCGTGCTGGTCGCCCCGGCCCTGCGCCGGAAGCCGGCCCGCCGGCTCGCGGACCGCTGCGGGGGCGGTGAGGATGCGCGGCAGCGCGTACGGGTGCTCCTCGCGCAGCCAGACCAGCAGCCGTTCGCGGATCTCGCAGCGCAGCGTCCAGATGTCGTCGGCATTGCGCGCCGTGGCCAGTGCCCGTACCTCGATCGTGCTCGGCGTGGTGCCGGTGACCAGCAGGTTCCAGGCGCGGCCGTCCCAGGTGGGGCAGTCTTCGAGGACCGTGCGCAGGTGTTCGCGCAGCTCGGCGATGGGCGCCGTGTGGTCGAGCTGGAAGAAGACGGTGCCGGTCATCTGGGCGCCGCCGCGGGACCAGTTCTCGAACGGCTTGCTGGTGAAGTAGGAGACCGGCATCGTGATCCGTCGCTCGTCCCAGGTGCGGACCACCAGATAGGTCAGCGTGATCTCGTCGACCGTGCCCCACTCACCCTCGACCACCACCGTGTCCCCGATCCGGACCGTGTCGCCGAAGGCGATCTGGAGGCCGGCGAAGAGGTTGCCGAGGGTGGACTGGGCGGCGATGCCGGCGACGATGCCGAGCAGACCCGCCGAGGCCAGCATCGAGGTGCCGAAGGCGCGCATCGCCGGGAACTGGAGCAGCATCACGGCGGCGGCCACCACCCCGATCACCGCGGTCACCACCCGCTGGATCAGGGTGAGCTGAGTGCGCACCCGCCGGGCGCGCGCCGGATCGCGGGGCCCGGTCGCGTACCGCGCGTAACTCGACTCGACCACCGCGGCCGAGATGCGCACCGCGAGCCAGGCCAGCGTGACGATCAGTATCAGCGTGAGGACCAGACCCATCGCGTCCATGTGGTCCTCGTCGCCGAACAGACGGGTCTCCCGGTACGAGCCGCGCACCAGGCTCGTCCCCAGCACCACCTGGAACGGGAAGCGGCAGCGCCGCAACAGCCCCCACAGCGGCGTCTCCGGGTGCCGCAGATCCGTCTTGGTCAGCAACCTGTCGACCAGCCAGCCGACGATCACGGTGAGTGTGACGGAACCGCCGATGACGATCAGCGGTCGCAGCACGTCCTCCATGGACTACTCAGCTCCTCTTGGATCTTCGGGTAGATCTTCGCGTCCGCTCCGGATCACCGCCCGCCACCGTAACTGGCACGATGGGTCCCGTACGAAACAGCGACAGGGATGTGACTGCACGTGGCCAGGCCATCGACGATTGTGCTCTTCCACTCCGCCTACGGTCTGCGCCCGGCCGTGCACGCGGCGGCCGAGCGGCTGCGCGCCGCCGGCCACGAGGTGCACGTGCCCGATCTCTACGAGGGGCGAACCGTCGAATCCGTCGAGGAGGGCCGGGCGCTCAAGGACGAGATCGGCACCGACGAACTGCTGGTGCGCGCGGTGCGGGCGGTGGCGCCGCTCTCCGCGCGCGGCCTGGTCTACGCGGGGTTCTCGCTCGGCGGGGCCATTGCGCAGAACCTCGCACTCGGCGACACCGAGGCCCGTGGCCTCCTGCTGCTGCACGGCACCTCCGACATCGCGGAGGACGCGGCGACCGACGGGCTGCCGGTGCAGTTGCACGTGGCCGACCCGGACCCGTTCGAGCCGCACGACTGGCTGAACGCCTGGTACCTGCGGATGGGCCGGGCCGGCGCCGACGTCGAGGTCTACCGCTACCAGGGCGCCGGCCACCTCTACACCGACCCCGAGCTGCCCGACTACGACGAGCAGGCAGCGGAGCGCACCTGGCAGGTGGCGCTGGCCTTCCTGGCGGAGCTGTAGCCGAATCGGCCCCCGGACCGGCCTCCCGGACCGGCGCCGCGGCCCCGCCCGTACGCGACGAACCCCCGCGTCCGCCACGTGTTGCTCGGCGGATGCGGGGGCTGCCGGGGGAGCGGGCGCGCGGGGCCGGTCAGCGCACCGGCTGGTCGGCCCGCTCCACGCGCTGGGTGCCCGACTTGGTCCGGTACGAACGCGCCCAGCGCGAGGTGGCGTTCGGGTCCTTGCGGTCGGAGACGGTGTAGTAGTCCATCTGCGTGCGCTGCTCGGTCACGTCCAGCACGCCGTAGCCGTGCGAGTCCATGTCCAGCCACTTCACGTGCCGGTTGGCGACCTTGATCGCGGCGACCGCGGGCAGCGACAGCGTGTGCGGCGCCACGTGCAGCAGGTCGTCGATGTTGTCCGAGGTGACCGATGTGACGACGAACTCGGTCGCGGCCGAGGGCGAGAGCGGGTACGTGGCGGCCTTGACCGGCACGTCGTTGGCCCAGGCCATGTGGATGTCGCCGGTGAGGAAGACCGTGTTGTCGATGCCCCGGTCGCGCAGGTGGGCCAGGAGTTCGCGGCGGTCGTCCGTGTAGCCGTCCCACTGGTCGACGCTGGGCGCGAACCCCTCTTTGGGCAGCCCGAGCAGTTCCACCAGCGGCTTGAGGACGTGCGCCGGCAGCGAGCCGAAGGCGAACGGCGAGATCATCACCGAGGTGCCGACCAGCTTCCACTGCGCGTTCGACGCGGCCAGCCCGGACTTCAGCCAGTCGAGCTGCGCCCGGCCGGTGATGGTGCGCTCCGGGTCGTCCACCGCGCCGCTGCCGCCCTTGGCCTGCTCGGAGCGGAACGAGCGCAGGTCGAGCAGGTGCAGATCGGCCAGCGCGCCGAACTGGAGCCTGCGGTACGTGGTGCCCTTGATGCTCGGCCGCACCGGCATCCACTCGAAGTACGCCTGCTTGGCCGCCTCGACCCGGCGCGCCCACGCGCCCTCGGCCTCCGGCTGGTGGTTCTCGGCCCCGCCCGACCAGGCGTCGTTGGCGAACTCGTGGTCGTCCCAGATCGCGATCACCGGGTGCGCCGCGTGCACCGCCTGGAGGTCGGCGTCGGTGCGGTAGTGCCCGTGCCGGGTGCGGTAATCGGCCAGGCTGACGATCTCGTGCTGCGGCGCGTGCTGGCGCACCACGTACTTCGCCGCCGGGTAGGTCCCCGTGCCGTACTCGTAGATGTAGTCGCCCAAGTGCAGCACCGCGTCCAGGTCGCTGCGCGCCGCCAGGTGCCGGTACGCGGAGAAGTAGCCGGCCTCCCAGTTGGCGCAGGAGACCACGCCGAACCGGATGTTGCCGTCCGACGCGCCGGCCGCGGGTGCGGTGCGGGTGCGGCCGACGGGCGAGAGGGTCTTGCCGACCGCGAACCGGTAGTAGTACGCGGTGCCGGGGCGCAGCCCGCGCACGTCGGCCTTGATGGTGTGGTCGGTGGCGGCGCTGGAGCGCACGCTGCCGCGGGCGACGACGCTGCGGAAGTCCTTGCTGGTGGAGACCTCCCAGGCCACCTTGACGGCCGCGCCACGGCCCGAGCCCGGCACGGCGTCGGGGCTCGGCGTGATCCGGGTCCACAGCAGGACGCCGTCGGGCAGCGGGTCGCCCGAGGCGACGCCGTGCAGGAAGGCGGGGCCGGCGCTGGCGGCGTGCGCCTCGGTCAGGCCGGTCAGCGGGAGCAGGGCCGCGGTGGCCGCGGCGGCCGTGACGGCGGTACGGCGCGAGACGCGCGAGGTACGGGATATGCGGGATATCTCGGATATCTGGGATGCCTGGGATGGGGCGTCTTGGGAGGTCACGGGCGTTGACCATACTGGTCAGTAGTGGCCGAAATAAGCCCAGCGGGTGGGCAAACCCCAAGAGTTTGCCCACCCGCCGCCGTCAAGCTACCGATGCGCTGCTTACTTCTTCAGCTTCTCGTCGATCGCGCTGGTGAACTCGTCGGGCGTCATCGGCGGGTTGCCGCCGCCCGCCGTGACCTTCTCGCCGTTGAGCTGGAAGGCGGGGGTGCCGGTGATGCCCTCGTCCTTCGCCTTGTCGAACAGCTTCGAGACCTCAAGCGCCCACTTGTCGTACGTGCCGTCCAGCACGTTCTTCTCGAAGCCCTTGTTGCCCTTGAGCTCCTTGACCTCCTGGGCTATCTCGACCAGCAGCTTGTCGTCCGAGTACTCGTCCTCGCGCTCGTCCGGGTGGTTCTTGGCGTCGAAGAGCACCTTCTTGTACTCCAGGAACGCGTCCGGGCTGACGTTGAGCGCGGCACCGAGGGCGCTCAGCGCGTTCTTCGAACCCGAGCCGCTGATCTGCGGGTTCTCATCGATGAAGGTGCCCATCTTGAACTGGGCCTTGTACTTGCCGGACTTGAGGTCGGCTTGCAGCGTGGCGCCGGTGGCCTGCTCGAAGCTGGAGCACACGGGGCAGCGCATGTCCTCGAACACGGTGAGGGTGTTCTTGGCGTCCTTCTTGCCGACGATGATCTCGGCACCCTTGTCGCCGCCGGTGTTGGCCGGCTTCGCGAACGCCTTCTTCTTGGCGTCGCTCTTCCACTGCTTGTTGCTGACCTTGGTCTCGGCGCCCTCGTTCATGTTGGCGATGGCCACACCGATGCCACCGGCCACGGCGAGCACGGCGACGATGGCACCGCCGACGACCAGTTGCCGCCGCGTCTTCTCCTTCTTCGCCTGCTTCTCGCGCTCGATGCGCAGCCGCTCGCGGGCAGCCTGCTTGTTCTGCTGGGTGTTGCGCTTGCTCATGACTGTGTTCTCCGTCGTCTCAAAGTCAGGGGTCGACCGGCGGCCGAAGTGCCGCTGCGGCCGGCGTGCACCGTGCTGGCGGTACGCGGCTGACGCCCGGGAGCGCTGGGGCTCAGGCCAGGGCAAAGACGGCGGGCGGACCCCGCCGGACGACGGAGTGCAGCAGGAGTGGCAGGTTACGGGCGGTGCCCGCGCGGTCGGCCGGCCGCTGCGCCGAGCGCGGCAGCAGATCGGCCGCGACGGCGGCGCAGGCCATCAGCAGCGGCCGGAACGCGAAGGAGGCGACGGCCCGCAGCAACTGCCCCAGCGCGGCCTCGCCCCGGCGCAGCCAGGCAGCGGCCACCAGGCCGATCGCGACGTGCGCGGCCAGCAGCAGCCAGGGCGCCGCCGAGTCCGCGCCGGTGGAGACGGTGACGGCTGCGCCGTGCTCACCCGTCATCCGGGTCAGCGGCGTGCCGACCCCGCCACCGCGGCACAGCAGGTCCACGCCCATGGTGCGCAGCGGACCGGCGACGGGCCCGCCCGCCTGTCCGTAACAGGCGTGCTGACCTGCGGTGAAGACGGTGTCAGCGGCCAGTTCGAGCGGGACGAGCAGGGCCGCTATCGACCCGTACCCGCGCTCGCGCCCGGCCAGGGCGAAGGCGATGGCGAAGACGGCGGCGCTCAGCAGCATCACGGTCGTGAGCGGCAGCGGGGCCCGGGACAGCAGGACATGGGACGCGGCAGACAGCGTCACGCACAGCGCCGTGAAGAGCGCTGCGCGTACCGCCCGCAGTCGTACCGTCGATATGTCCATCGCCCGAGAGTGTGTCATGGCCGCGGTTAAGTGGCGCGTCAAGATTCGGCATCACTGGGCGGACGCCGGTGGTGAGGCCAGAGTGACGCCGTTCAGCGGCTGGTGTGTGAGTCATCTCACGATGCGTGGGGGTGGGTTGACGGGGGTGTTGGCTTGTGTAGGGGGTGAGTTGGGTGGGGTTGCGGGGGCGCGGGGCGCCGGGGCGGGCCGGGGTGAGTGGGGGCGAGCTGGGTGGGGGCGCCGGGCCGTCGGGCTGGGGTGAATCGAGCGGGGCGGCCGGGGCGCTGGACCGGGCCGAGGCGAATGGAGCGGGGCCGCCGGTCCGGGCGGGCTGCGGCGTGGGCGGCACCCGGAGCAGGCGCCGCCCGTACGCCGTGTGGCTAGATCCGGTCGTCCACGGCCGCGGTGAAGTCGGCGGCGGTCATCGGCGTGCTGCCGGTGCTCCCGGTCAGCTTCGTCCCGTTCAGCTTCACGGTGGGTGTGCCCTCGACGCCGCTCGCGTTGAACGCCGCGGACATCTTCTGGGCCCACGCGTCGTAGACCCCACTGCGCACCTGCTGGGCGAAGGCGGAGTTGCCCGCCAATGCGGGTACCTGCTCGGCGACCTTGAGTAGATAGGTGTCGTCGGAGAAGGAGTCGGCGCCCTCGGTGGGGTGGTTCTCCTCCGTGTAGAGGGCCTTCTTGTACTCCAGGAACGCATGGGTGCTGACGTTGAGCGCGGCGCCCAGCGCGCTGACCGCGTTCCGTGAGCCGCTGCCGCCCAGCGAGGTGTCCAGGAAGGTGGCCAGGTGGAAGGAAGCCTTGTACTTACCGGCCTGGATGTCCTTGATGACCGTCTCGCCGACGCTCTGCTCGAACATCGCGCACGGCGGGCAGCGGGGGTCCTCGTACAGCTCCAGGGTGTCGGTCGCGTCGGGCACGCCGATGAGGACCGTGGTGCCGTCCGGACCCGTCGTGTTCGACGGCTTGACCAGCGGGCCCGCCGGGGCCTCGGTGCCGCCCGTGCTCCCGCTGCTGCCGGTGTCGCTGCTGCCGCCGGTGTTGCCGCCGGTGCCGCTCTGGCCCGGCTCCACGCCCTTGCCCTCGTCGTCGTTGCCCGGGGCCCGGTGGTCCCCGTCGCTGCCGCCGAACAACTCGCGCTCGGATGCCGCCTGCTCGTCCTTGGGGGAGTCGTCGTCGTTGCCCAGCACCAGCGCTCCGACGATCACCAGCGCGATCGCCGCCACGGCGGCCACCACCGCGATCAGCGTCCGCCGCTGGTTGCCCGGCTGCCCGGGCGGCGACGCCTGCCCATACGGCTGCGTCCCCGGCCCGTACGACGGCGGGGGCGGGGCCTGTCCGAATCCGGGCTGCTGCGGGGCGGCTCCGGGCGGGGGTGGGTACGGGCCCGCCGGGGGTATGCCCGGCGGGGCGGGAGGCGGCGGGTTGGATGGCGCGCCCTGCGGCTGCTCTCCGTCGGGCTGCTGCTGACCTGGCTGCATGGCGAGTCACCCTAGCCGGGGCGGCCCGGGCTGCGGCAGCCACCGACGCCGATCGGCCAGTGGGCCGGCCGCCGGCCGTCGCCCGCCTGCTGCCCGCCCCACCACGCCACCTGACACTGTTACCCGATGCCGCCACCCGCCGCTCGGTGCCGACACCGACACCGACGCCGCCCCGCTCACCCGTGGCTCACCGCCGGCTCACAGGCCCGGTATGGCCCCGTTCCGGAAGAGGTCAACGAAGATCTGGTGGTCGGCGCGGGCCCGGGCGCCGTACGCGTGCGCGAAGTCGACCAGCAGGTCGGCGAAGCCGCTCTCGTCGGCGGCGATGGCCGCGTCGATGGCGCGCTCGGTGCTGAACGGCACCAGCGAGTGGCCGCTCTCGTCGTCCGCCGCCGCGTGCATCGTGGCGGTGGCCCGGCCCAGGTCGGCGACGACCGCGCCAATCTCGTCCAGGTCGTCTATGTCGGACCAGTCCAGGTCGACCGCGTACGGCGACACCTCGGCGACGAGCTGCCCGGCGCCGTCCAACTCGGTCCAGCCCAGCCACGGGTCGGCGTGCGCCTGGAGCGCGCGCTGTGAGATGACCGTGCGGTGCCCCTCGTGCTGGAAGTACTCGCGCACCCGGGCCTCGGTGATGTGCGCGGCGACGGCGGGCGTCTGCGCCTGCTTGAGGTAAATGACGACGTCGTTCTCCAGGGCGTCGCTGTTGCCTTCGAGCAGGATGTTGTACGAGGGGAGGCCGGCGCTGCCGATGCCGATCCCGCGCCGGCCCACCACGTCCTTGACCCGGTAGGAGTCGGGGCGGTCGAGGCTGGACTCGGGGAGCGTCTCCAGATAGCCGTCGAAGGCCGCCAGGACCTTGTAACGAGTCGCCGCGTCCAACTCGATGGCGCCGCCGCCGGCGCTGAACCGCCGCTCGAAGTCGCGGATCTCGGTCATCGAGTCCAGCAGCTCGAACCGGGTGAGCGAGCGGGCGTCGCGCAGCGCGTCGAGCAGCGGCCCCTCGGCGGTGTCCAGCGTGAACGGCGGCACCTCGTCGTCCTTGGCGCCCGAGGCGAGGGCCGCGATGCGCTCCCGGTACGCGCCCGCGTACGTGCGGACCAGGCCGGTGATCGCCTCGTCGCTGAGCGCCTTGGTGTACCCGATCAGCGCGACCGATGCCGCGAAGCGCTTGAGGTCCCAGGTGAAGGGGCCGACGTACGCCTCGTCGAAGTCGTTGACGTTGAACACCAGGCGGCCGTGGGCGTCCATGTACGTGCCGAAGTTCTCGGCGTGCAGGTCGCCGTGGACCCACACCCGGCTCGTGCGCTCGTCCAGGTAGGGGCCGCCGTGCCGCTCGGTCGCCAGGTCCTCGTAGAACAGGCAGGCCGTGCCCCGGTAGAAGGCGAAGGCGGACGCGGCCATCTTCCGGAACTTGACCCGGAAGGCCGCGGGGTCGGCGGCGAGCAACTCGCCGAAGGCGCTGTCGAAGACGGCGAGGATCTGCTCGCCGCGCTGTGCCCGGCCCTGCTCGGTCGCCATCGCTTGGTCCTCCTGGGGTGTGTCGCACGGAACTGTTGTCCCGCCGATTCCAACGTGCGGGGCGCCGGTGGAGTGCCCGCCCGTCGTCGATCGTCCGTCGGTCGTCCGAAGTAGACTTCGGAGCCATCTTTCCCTCCTGTCTCACCCCACGGGGAGGAGGGGACCGCATCCGTCACCCACTGTTCGCCGGAGGTCTTCCACCGTGGCCAAGCCGCCCTTCACGCATCTGCATGTGCACACTCAGTACTCGCTGCTCGATGGTGCGGCGCGGCTGAAGGACATGTTCGAGGCGTGCAGCCAGATGGGCATGTCGCATATCGCGATGACCGACCACGGAAACCTGCACGGCGCCTATGACTTCTATCAGCAGGCGACCAAGGCCGGTATCACGCCGATCATCGGCATCGAGGCGTACGTGGCCCCCGAGTCGCGGCGGAACAAGCGACGCATCCAATGGGGCCAACCGCACCAGAAGCGCGATGACGTGTCGGGCTCGGGTGGTTATACGCACAAGACGATCTGGGCGGCGAGCAAGACGGGTCTGCACAACCTGTTCCGGCTCTCGTCGGACGCGTACAAAGAGGGCTGGCTGACGAAGTGGCCCCGGATGGACAAAGAGGTGATCGCCCAGCACGCGGAGGGGCTGATCGCCTCGACCGGATGTCCTTCGGGCGAGGTGCAGACCCGGCTGCGGCTCGGCCACTTCGACGAGGCGCTCAAGGCGGCGGCCGAGTACCAGGAGATCTTCGGCAAGGGCCGGTATTTCCTGGAGTTGATGGACCACGGCCTCGACATCGAAAAGCGGGTCCGTGACGGATTGCTGGACATCGGCAAGAAGCTGGGCATTCCGCCGCTGGTCACCAATGACTCGCACTACACGTACGCGCATGAATCGGCGGCGCATGACGCACTGCTGTGCATTCAGACCGGAAAGAACATCTCGGACCCGGACCGCTTCCGCTTCGACGGCTCCGGCTATTACATCAAGTCCACCGACGAGATGTATGCAGTGGATTCGTCCGACGCCTGGCAGCAGGGGTGCGCGAATACCCTCCTGGTGGCCGAGCAGGTCGACACGAGCGGCTGGTTCGAAAAGCGCGACCTGATGCCCCGCTTCGACGTTCCCGACGGGTACACCGAGGTCTCCTGGTTCCAGGAGGAAGTGCACCGAGGAATGGCGCGCCGATTCCCGGGCGGCATTCCCGAAGACCGGCAGAAGCTGGTCGAGTACGAAATGGACGTCATCATCCAGATGGGGTTCCCCGGCTACTTCCTCGTGGTCGCCGACTTCATCATGTGGGCCAAGAACAACGGCATCGCGGTGGGCCCGGGACGTGGTTCGGCGGCCGGTTCGATCGTCTCGTACGCACTGGGCATCACCGACCTCGACCCGGTGGAGCACGGGCTGATCTTCGAGCGGTTCCTGAACCCCGAGCGCGTGTCCATGCCCGATGTCGACATCGACTTCGACGAGCGTAGGCGCGCCGAGGTGATTCGGTACGTGACGGAGAAGTACGGGGCCGACAAGGTCGCGATGATCGGCACGTACGGCACGATCAAGGCGAAGAACGCGATCAAGGACTCGTCCCGCGTGCTCGGTTATCCGTACGCGATGGGCGACCGCATCACCAAGGCGATGCCGGCCGATGTGCTCGGCAAGGGCATCAATCTCGATGGCATCACCAATCCGCAGCACCCGCGCTACAGCGAGGCGGGCGAGGTGCGGTCGATGTACGAGAACGAGCCGGACGTGAAGAAGGTCATCGACACCGCCAAGGGCGTGGAGGGCCTGGTCCGACAGATGGGCGTGCACGCCGCCGGCGTGATCATGTCCAGCGAGACCATCACCGACCACGTACCGGTCTGGGTGCGGCACACCGACGGCGTGACCATCACCCAGTGGGACTACCCCACCTGTGAAGACCTCGGTCTGCTCAAGATGGACTTCCTGGGTCTGCGCAACCTGACGATCATGGATGACGCGGTCAAGCTCATCAAGCGCAACAAGGGCATCGACATCGAATTGCTCGCGCTCCCGCTCGATGATCCCAAGACCTATGAACTGCTGTGCCGCGGTGACACGTTGGGCGTCTTCCAGTTCGACGGCGGGCCGATGCGGTCCCTGCTGCGGCTGATGAAGCCCGACAACTTCGAGGACATTTCCGCCGTGTCGGCCCTGTACCGGCCGGGCCCGATGGGCATGAACTCGCACACCAACTACGCGTTGCGCAAGAACGGCCAGCAGGAGATCACGCCGATCCACCCCGAGCTTGAGGAACCCCTCAAGGAGGTGCTCGGCATCACCTACGGCCTCATCGTGTACCAGGAGCAGGTGCAGAAGGCCGCCCAGGTGCTCGCCGGCTACTCACTGGGCCAGGCCGACCTGCTGCGCCGCGCCATGGGCAAGAAGAAGCAGGAAGTACTCGACAAGGAATTCATCCCGTTCCAGAAGGGCATGCGGGACCGCGACTATTCCGACGAGGCGATCAAGTCCGTATGGGACGTGCTGGTCCCCTTCGCCGGCTACGCCTTCAACAAGGCGCACTCGTCGGCGTACGGACTGGTCACGTACTGGACCGCCTACCTCAAGGCCAACTACCCGGCCGAGTACATGTCCGCGCTGCTCACCTCGGTGCGCGACGACAAGGACAAGTCGGCGATCTACCTCAACGAGTGCCGCCGCATGGGCATTCGGGTGCTGCCGCCGAACGTCAACGAGTCGGAGGCCAACTTCGCCGCGCAGGGCGACGACGTGATCCTCTTCGGCCTGACCGCGGTGCGCAACGTCGGCCAGAACGTCGTCGACTCGATCATTCGCAGTCGCAAGGCCAAGGGGAAGTTCGCCTCCTTCCCCGACTACCTGGACAAGGTGGAGGCGGTCTGCTGCAACAAGCGCACCACCGAATCGTTGATCAAGGCGGGCGCCTTCGACGAGATGGGGCACACCCGCAAGGGCCTGGTGGCGCACTACGAGACCATGATCGACAACGTGGTCGCGGTCAAGCGCAAGGAGGCCGAGGGGCAGTTCGACCTGTTCGGCGGGATGGGCGAGGAGAGCGGCGACGACACCCCGGGCTTCGGGCTCGACGTGGAGTTCTCCGACATCGAGTGGGACAAGTCGTACCTGCTCGCCCAGGAGCGCGAGATGCTCGGCCTGTACGTCTCCGACCATCCGCTCTTCGGCATCGAGCACGTGCTCAACGACAAGGCGGACGCGGCGATCGCCCAGCTCACCGGCGGTGAGCACGCGGACGGTGCGATCGTGACCATCGGCGGCATCATCTCCGGCCTCCAGCGCAAGATGACCAAGCAGGGCAACGCCTGGGCGATCGCGACCGTGGAGGACCTGGCCGGCTCCATCGACTGCATGTTCTTCCCCGCCACCTACCAACTCGTCTCCACCCAACTGGTCGAGGACGTCGTGGTCTTCGTCAAGGGCCGGCTGGACAAGCGCGAGGACGTGCCCCGGCTCGTGGCGATGGAGATGATGGTGCCCGACCTCTCGGAGGCGTCCGCGGACGCGCCGGTCACCATCACCATCCCCACCGTCAAGGTCACCCCGCCGCTGGTGGAGAAGTTGGGCGAGGTGCTCACCCACCACCGCGGCTCCACCGAGGTGCGGATCAAGCTCCAGGGCGCCCGCAAGACCACCGTGCTGCGCCTGGACCGGCACCGAGTCACCCCCGATCCCGCGCTCTTCGGCGATCTCAAGGTGTTGCTCGGCCCGTCCTGCCTGGGGGCCTGAGCCCACACCGGGCGCGACGGCCGGGCCCGGTGCCGGCCCTGACGTCGCGCTGCCCCGGCGGCCCAGCCCGGCCGCGGTGTCCGTATCCGGTAATGCGCGCGATATCCCAGCAGATGCGGTGAAGGGCAAGTAAAGGGGCGCGCCCTGCACAGGGCGCGCCCCTTTACGCTTTCTCTGCCGCCTCGTCCGTGGGTTTCGTCGAGTTCCGTGTTTTCTACGCCGGTTGCCCGGTGAGTGTGGCTCTTGTGCTTGTTGTGGCTACGGATGTGATGCGGGGCCCGTTGTTCCGGCCACGCGGTGCGATGATTTCCGGCCGGTGCCGCTCGACGGCGTCCCCACCGCGACGTCCGCAGGGGCGGGGGGAGAACGGCCGGTCACCGCGGGGCGCGGGCGCAGGGCCGGACGGTGCGCTGCGCCCTCAGTTGTGTCCGAAACGGCGCTGGTGCTTGCGGGCCACGTCCGCCGGGCTGCCCTGGGCCTGGGCCTGCGGCCGGGCCTGTGCCTCCATCGCGGACTTCTGCGCCTCCTGCCGGCCGCGCTCGGCCGCGCTGGCCTTCTGCTGCTCATTCCGGTCGCGCTTGTGCTTGCCCATCGTGGTGCCTCCAGTGCGAGGGTTTCCCCCGGAAAACACCCTGGCACGACAATCGGGAGCCTGCACGTCGGGCAATTGCCGGGTGGAAAGGGCGGGATGGGCCGCGTCGTTCCCTATCCGCCACGCCGATGATCGAGTTCCGGCTGATAACCCCCGTACGGTCGGGCAGACTCAAAGGAAAGTCGAAGCAAAAACGTCGAGGCAGGGCCATGCCGGTACTGCCGTGTCAGGGATCGTGAAGAAAGAGGGTGGAACGTGGACCGCTGCGTCGTCCTGGTGGACGCCGGGTATCTGCTGGGCGCCGCCGCGAGCCTGCTCGCCGGGGAACCGGCCCGCTCCCGCATCACCGTTGACCACGCCGCCCTCATCAAGGGGTTGCGCGATCGCGCAGAGGCCGACACGCAGCAGCCGCTGTTGCGCATCTACTGGTTCGACGGCGCCCCCGACCGGGTGCCGCAGCCCGAGCACCGCAGGCTGCGCGTGATGCCGCGGGTCACCGTGCGCCTCGGCGCCCTCACCCGCAGCGACGGCCGCTGGGCGCAAAAGGGGGTGGATGCCGCCATGCACGCCGAGCTCACCGAACTCGCACGCAACCGGGCATGTTCTGACATCGTTCTCGTCACCGGAGACGGCGACCTGCTGCCCGGCCTGATGTCCGCCAAGGAACACGGGGTCGCCGTCCACCTGTGGGCCGTCCAGGCCGCGGACGGCGACTACAACCAGTCCGAGGACCTGGTGGCCGAGGCCGACGAGCGGCGGGTGCTCGACCGCACCTGGATCCCCCAGGCGGTACGGGCCAAGGAACTGGCGGGCGCGTGCCCGACGCCCCCGGTACCCCGCCCCGAGATCGCCGCCATCCTCTCCGCCCCGCTGCCCGAGACGGCCGCCGCAGCCGCAGCCGCCGCCGGCTCACAGACCGCGCGCCCGCCCGCGCGGGGCGGCTTGCCCCGTACGGCCCCGGGGGACGGGAGCGCGGCCGGCCGGGGCGAGCCGCCGGCCCAGCCCGCGGCGGCGGCCACGGCCGACACCGGCCAGCCGAACGGCAACGGCGCCAAGGGCGTGCCCACCCCCAAGGACCTGGCCGGACTCGCCCGCCCCGGCAGTGCTGCGGCGCCTGTCGCCCCCCAGCCCGTGCCCACCGCCACGCTGCGCTGGTCATCCGAGAAGGGCTGGGTCGAGCGGGGCACCGCCCCCGCCACCGGCGAGCCCCCCGAAACCGCCGCGCTGCCGATGCTGGCCCAGCTCACCACCGCGGAACAGCGCTGGGCCGACCGCGAGGAGGACATCACCGCGGTCAGCGGCGACCCCTTCGAGGTCGGCCAGGTCTTCGCCCGCCGCTGGATCGGTCGCCTGTCCGAATCGACCCATGTGCGCCAACTGTCCACCGAGTACCCCCGCATCCCGCACCGCATCGACGGCGAACTGCTCAGGTACGCGGCCCGCTTCGGCCTCCTCGCGCACAAGGACGACCAGATCGACGAGCACGACCGGTACGCCATCCGTGCGGGCTTCTGGCGCGAAATCGACACTCGGATGGCCGCCGAGCACGCACCGGTATCCGAATAGCGGCCTACGCCCCGGCGCGGGAGGGCCGCCGGGCCGCCCCGGGGGAGCGCCCGCGGCGGTTTCGGGCCCCCACACCTGCGGCGCGCGGGGCTGGTGGGACGGCCCCGGAGCAGGGCGGCGGGGGCGAGGCGCGTACCCTCGTAGCTCGTGAGGACGGGCGCGAAGCAGCCGGAGCGGGACTCCGGGACCCAGGTGGCCGGCGGCGCCGCGGTGTGCGTGGTCCGCGGCCTCGTCAAGACCTACCCCGCGGCCCGCGCCCGCCGCGGCACCCCGCCCGCGCCCGCCATCCGTGCCAGCGACGGCATCGACCTGGACGTGCGGCGCGGCGAGATCTTCGGCCTGCTCGGCCCCAACGGCGCCGGCAAGTCCACCCTGGTCCGTCAGCTCACCGGCCTGTTGCGGCCGGACGAGGGCACCGTTGACCTGCTCGGCCACGACCTGGTCCGGCACCCGGACCGGGCCTCGCGCCTGGTCGGCTACCTGGGGCAGGAGTCCACCGCCCTGGACGAGCTGACCGTGGCGCTGGCCGCCGAGACCACCGGGCGGCTGCGCGGCCTGGACGTCAGGGCGGCCCGTGCCGAGCGGGACGCCGTCCTGGACGAACTGGGCCTGACCCCCATCGCCGGCCGGGCGATCAAGAAGCTCTCCGGCGGTCAGCGCCGGCTCGCCTGCGTGGCGGCGACGCTGGTCGGCGAGCGCCCGATGCTGGTGCTCGACGAACCGACCACGGGCATGGACCCGATCGCGCGGCGCGCCGTCTGGGCGGCCGTCGACCGCCGGCGGGCCGAGAGCGGCACGACCGTCCTGCTGGTCACGCACAACGTCATCGAGGCCGAGACGGTCCTGGACCGGGTCGCTGTCATGGACGACGGCCGGGTCATCGCCTGCGACACGCCCGCCGGCCTGAAGGCGCTGGTGGCCGGCGACGTACGGGTCGAACTGGTCTGGCGCGACCAACCGCCGCTGGACGTGCCCGAGGTCGCGGCCCTCAAGGACACCGCCCGGGCGACGGGGCGGCGCTGGTCGCTGCGGCTGGCGCCGGACGAGGCGCGTGCGGTGATCGCCGCGGTGACCGGGGGCCCGGCGTTCGCGGCCCTCGACGACTTCACGCTCGCCACGCCCAGCCTGGAGGACGTCTACCTGGCGCTGGGCGGACGCACCCAGGGGCCCGAGGGACTGGTGAAGGCGTGAGCCGCCGGCAGCCGTACGGCCCCCGGGCGCACCAGGACCGAGGACCTTACGCCGGCGAGCTGTCAGGAGCCGGGTTGCCGGCAGGCGGGTCGGGCGGCGGGCGGTTGGTTGGCCCGGGTGCGGCACGGCCTCGTACGCTGGTGGGTCCGGTGGCCGGGCGGGTCGCGGAGGGCTGCCACGAGGGCTGCCGTGCCGGCACTGCACGCCAGCGCGTCGCCCACCGGGGCGGCCACGGCGGGGCGGGGCCGCGCCCCGCGGCCCCGCCCCGGGGGGCGGGGCCCGCGCGGGGGCGGGGCGCCCCCGGGGGGGGGCCCCGGGGGGGGGGGGGGGGGGGGCGG
>NZ_JBEHZD010000590.1:0-4485 GCF_040240285.1 Streptomyces sp. HSW2009
CCTGGTCACCGAGGAACTGAAGGAGAAGGCCGCCCAGGCCGCAGCCGTCGCGCCCGCCCCGCAGCCGCACCCTGTCGGCGCGCCAGCGGGGGCGCCGGTGGGTGCGCCGCACGGCCAGCCGGTCATGCCCGCGCCCGGGTACGGCATCGGTCAGCCGCAGGCGCCGGCCGCGCCCGCCCAGGCGTACGCCCCGGCCGGCTTCGCGCCCGGCGGCTACACCTCGCCCATCCCGATCCAGCCCACCCGGTTCAGCCATGCGCTGGCCTCCGAGTGGACGAAGATCAAGTCGGTCCGCTCCACGGTGTGGACGCTGGCCATCATGGTGGGCCTGGTGGTCGGCATCGGGCTGCTCACCGCGACGGGGCTCGCCAGCGGCGATACCGATCTGGACGGCGAGTCCCCGCTGGCCTTCGGCTTCTTCGGGATGCTGCTCGGCGTGCTGTGCGTGATCACCCTGGGGGTGCTGGTCGTCTCGGCCGAGTACAGCACCGGCATGATCCGTACGACGCTGACCGCCTGCCCGAGCCGTGGACGGGTGCTGGCGGCGAAGGCCACCGTGTTCTTCGGGCTCACCTTCGTGGTGACGCTCGCCTCGACCGCCGTGGTCGGTCTGATCAACGATTCCCTGCTCAGCAGCTCCAAGGGTGCGGGCGCCACCGGTGGCTCGGAGTGGTTCAAGGCGACGGTCGGGGTCAGCCTCTACGTGGCGCTGCTCGGGCTGCTCGCGCTGTGCGTCGGCTCGATGCTGCGGCACTCGGCGGGCGCCATCACGATCATGATCGGCGTCGTGCTGCTGCCGCTGGTGCTGGCCCTGTTCATGCGCGGTGAGGCGCTGGAGACGCTGCGCGAGAAGCTCTTCGAGTACTCGATCCCGAGCCAGCTCGGCGTGATGTTCAGCAACACCGTCACCGACTCGGGCCCCTCCGGCTGGGACCCGCTGCTGATCATCGTGATCGTCTCCGGCGCCGCGCTGGCCGGCGCCTTCACGCTGCTGGAGCGGCGGGACGTCTGACCCACGGCGGGGCCGCGTGCCCCTCGGCACGCGCCCGCCGGTCACCACGGGCCTCCGGGGCCCGTACCCGCGCGCGTGCCCGTCAGTGGCGTGGCGCGTTACGAGACCGCTGGAGCCGTGCGCTCCGGCGGTCTCGCGCGTTCCAGCAGGCGCGGTGCCAGTGCCGGCGGTCGGCGACGCCCGCGTACTGCTGCCAGGCCACCAGGTGGCCGACGCCCGGCGGAATCTCCTGGTCACACCCGGGGCAGCGGTAGTACTTGCCGGCGGCGGCGCCCGCGACCGGGCGCACCAGCCACTCCTCCCCCTGCCAACTCTCCGTGCGCTCCAGGGCGGAGGAGCCCGACGTGGAACGCTCTGCTGGCTGCTCGCCGCCTCGCGGCGGACGGTTTCGGCGCGGGGACACGGGACACCTCGTGGGCTCGGGCGAGACTACGGACCGTTACCAGAGTACGGGCTGTCGTCACGGCCTGGGACCCCCGGAGCAGCACGCTCCGCAACATCTCCCGATCATCATGAAAACTTCTTGCCAGGCCGTGCCTTTGGCACGTGACAGGCGTTAATGCCTCCCGGGAGGGCCGCGTCGGTCGGAACGCTGCAAGAGGAGGCAGAGAGCGATGCGCGTTGGAGCATTCGTCCTGGCAGGGCAGTTCCCGGGCCAGGGCCAGAGGGAAGCACTCCGCAGGGCCATCAGGACCGCGGAGGTCGCCGAGGAGTCCGGACTCGATGCGGTCTGGCTGGCCGAACACCACTTCATTCCGTACGGCGTCTGTCCGTCCGCCACCACCCTCGCCGCACTGGTGCTCGGTCGCACCCACCGCATCGGCGTCGGTACGGCGGTGAGCGTACTGTCCACGACCCACCCCGTCGCCCTCGGCGAGCAGGCGGCACTGTTGCACCTCACCACCGGCGGCCGGTTCACGCTGGGCGTGGGGCGCGGCGGACCCTGGGTGGACCTGGAGGTCTTCGGCACCGGGCTGCGGGCGTACGAGGAGGGGTTTCCGGAATCGCTGGACCTGCTGCTGCGCTGGTTGCGGGAGCCGGCGGTCGGCGCGGACGGAGAACAGTACGCCTTCCGGGAGGTGCCGGTCGTACCGCGGGGTGACGAGTTCTTGGACGGGGTGGCTGCCGACGGTCCGCCGATCGTCGTGGCCTGCGTGTCGCCGCGCGGCGTACGGCTGGCTGCCGAACGGGGACTGCCCATGTTGCTCGGCATGCACTGCGGGGACGAGGAGAAGGCGGAGATGGTCGCCCTGTGGCGGCGTACGGCGCTCGCCGCCGGCCACTCCTCCGAGGCGGTTGCCGGCGCCGACCACGTCTCGATGGGGGTCCTCCAGGTCGCCGACAGCCGCGCGGACGCGACCCAGACGCTGCTCAAGGCGATGCCGGGCTGGCTACGGCAGGGCCTCGACGCGTACGTGACGGTCGACGGGCGGCAGCGCGCGATGCGCGATCCACGGGCCTATGCGGAGCAACTGTGCGCCCTGCACCCGGTGGGGCCGCCCGAGCTCTGCGCCGACCTGCTGGCGGCCAGCGCGGAGCGCACCGGCATCGACCGGTTCGCGTTCCTGGTGGAGGGTTCGGGCGAACTGACCAGCACGGAGGAGAACGTCCGGCGGCTGGGCGAGGAAGTGTTGCCGCGCTGTCGGTGACGGCCCGCGCGTGCCCCGCGCCGGCGGCATCCCGTCTGCGCGGGGCACGGCGTCCGGCCCGGCCACCGGGAGGGCTGGGAGCCGTCCTACGGGGCGCACGGGGCGGCCCGTGCGGGAGGGGCTGCCGCCCCGTTGCGTTCAGCGTGCGTGGCGTACGGAGCGGCAGCCCGGGCACATCAGCAGTCACGCAGTTCCGGTGACTGGTTGAGCAGTTGCCCACGGATGGAGGTGAAGCGGGCGAACCGGTCGTCGGCCGCGGGGTCGAGCGGGAAGACCGCTACCCGGTGGCAGTTCTGGAAGGCCAGGCGGACACCGAAGTGCCCCTCCAGCGAGCCGCGTATCGCGTCGCTGGCCAACGCGCGCAGCAGTTGCCCGCGCGCCTGCTCGTCCGGCGGCGGGACCTGGTTGTCCGCGAAGTCACCGCCGTCCACCTTGAGCCGGGCCACCAGAGAGCTGACCATCTCCCACGCGTACGGCAGGGAGGTCCGGACGCAGTCGACGAATTCCGCTTCGTCGACCTCGCCTCGCTCGGCCTGTTCGAGCAGGGCCGGTGAGACGTCGAGCGACATGGGTTCTCCTCTCGTGACCCCGGGGCCGGGGTCCTGCGGATGGGGGCCGGGGGGCCGCGACGCAGCGTACTCGGGCGGCAACCCGCTGCTTCAACGGTAATTCGGGCCACCGTGCCGGCACCAGGACGTTGCACTCACTACCGGCCAACGCCGAACGGGCGGGCGGCGGGCGAATCGCGTGCACGGGTCGGCGTCGAGTAGCGTTGCCGACCATGCGTCTCGTCATTGCCCGCTGCTCCGTTGACTACGCGGGCCGGCTCACCGCCCACCTCCCCTCCGCGCCCCGGCTGATCCTGGTGAAGGCCGACGGCAGCGTCTCGATCCATGCGGACGACCGGGCCTACAAACCCCTCAACTGGATGTCTCCGCCCTGCACCCTCAAGGAGGGCGAGGACCAGGTGTGGACCGTGGTGAACAAGGCGGGCGAGAAGCTCATCATCACCATGGAGGAGGTGCTGCACGACTCCTCGCACGAACTGGGCGTCGACCCGGGTCTGATCAAGGACGGCGTGGAGGCGCACCTCCAGGAGCTGTTGGCCGACCGGATCGAAACGCTGGGCGCCGGCTACACGCTGATTCGGCGCGAATACCCCACCGCCATCGGCCCGGTGGACATCCTGTGCCGGGACGCCGACGGCGGGACCATCGCGGTGGAGATCAAGCGCCGGGGCGAGATCGACGGCGTCGAGCAGTTGACCCGCTATCTGGAACTGCTCAACCGCGACCCGCACCTAGCCCCGGTCAAGGGCGTCTTCGCAGCCCAGGAGATCAAGCCGCAGGCCCGGGTGCTCGCCACCGACCGCGGCATGTCGTGCGTGGTCCTCGACTACGACGCCCTGCGCGGCATCGAAGACGACAAGCTCCGCCTGTTCTAGCGGTGCTGGCTGGTCTGGCTGGTTCGGTCGTACTGGCCGGGTTGGCCGGGCTGGCCTCTGCTGGCTGGTCCGGTGGGAGCAGCCGGGGGCGCGCCGTAGGGGGTACTCGCCGTGGCCCGTCCCGCGCTCGCCGGCTCCCGCCGTAGCCAGATCTCGCCGTAGCCGGCTCCGGTCACCGCGCCTGCCGCCACCGCGGGTCCTGCCGGCCACCGCCGGAGGCCCCTGTCCGGAGCGGCTCCCGAGATTCCCGCCCGACGTTCCTGCCCGGGGGGGGGGGGGGGGGGGGGGGGGGGCGGGGGGGGGGGGGGGGCGGGGGGGGGCCCCCCCCCACCCGCGGCGGCGTGAGTGTGGGTGTGGGTGTGGGTGTGGCGGGGTTATGC
>NZ_JBEHZD010000591.1:0-4475 GCF_040240285.1 Streptomyces sp. HSW2009
CTGGCCGGGCAACCTGGCGCTCGGCGCGATCGACGACACCGACCTGACCGAGCAGGTGGCCCGCGACATCGGCCGGGGGGGGGGGGGCCCCCCCCCCGCCCCGGGCGGCGGGGCCCCGCGGGGGGCCCGGCCCCGCCCCCCCCCCCGGGGGGGCGGGGCGGGCCGGTGACCGCTGACGGCACGCCGCCGGTACGAGGCCCGGCCGCCGCGGAGCCCCACCGCGCCGGCCGGCCGCACAGCCCGCGGGCCAGCCTCCCGATGCGCGACCGGCCGCCGGCCCGGAGCGGCTAGTTTGAGGCAACCGGTCCGCCCGCCCCTCGGTCCACCCGGCCTACTTCAGCCCGAGCACCAGCGAGTCCGTGGCCGAGCACCACACCGGTCGCACCTCGGCGAAGCCGGCCGCGCGCAGCGTCGTCACGTGCCAGGCCAGCGGCTCGTCATTGCCGTCGTGGTCGTTGTTGTCCGTACTGGGGTTGTTGAAGATCTTGAACCGCTCGGCCGCGGGCCCGCCCAGCACCTCGTCGGCCGCGACCGCCTGCCACCAGTCGACCCAGTCCTGCACGCCGGCGCTGCGCTCGCGCTCCTGCCGCGCCTTGCGGAACGTCCGCTCGGCGGCGTTGATCCGGGGCGTGCTCGGGTCCGGCATGTGGTCGGCGTTCATGAACACCCCGCCGTCCCGCAGCACGCCGGCGACCTGCCCGTACAGCGTGGCCAGCGCGTCGCTGTTGAGCCAGTGCAGCGCGGTGGCGGTGAGCACGGCGTCGTACGAGGCGTGCGGCAGCTTGCCCGCCCAGTCGGGGTCGCGCAGGTCGGCCGTGACGAACTCGGCGCGCGGCTCGTTCGCGAAGTGGCCGCGGGCGATGGTCAACAGGGCCGGGTCGAGGTCGACGCCGGTGCTGGTGGCGCCGGGGAAGCGGGTCAGCAACCGGTCGCTGATGGTGCCGGTGCCGCAGGCGAGGTCGAGCACCCGCGGGGCGTCGCCGACGGTCGCCTCGACCATGTCGAGCATGACGCGGAACCGCTCCTCGCGGTCCGGCATGTACCACTCCTGCTGCCGGTCCCAACTGGCCTGCCAGGCCCGCCAGTCAGCTCCCACCGGCGTGATCGTCTCGGTCATCGCGACCCTCCCAAGGCCCGTACGTAATACCCTGATAGCTAGAGCAGCCATTACCTCACTGCACCGACGACCATAGACCGCCTCCGTAAGGACTACAAGTGGAACTGGCCTATTACTCGGATCTCGCCGTCCAGCTCGTCAACAGCGAGGAGCCAGAACGCGGCACCGACGGGCTCACCTCGGTCGAGGACGTCCGGGGGCTGCTCGGCCCCAGCAAGCAGGTGGCGCGGCGGGCCACGGACGCCGACGTGACCCGGCTGCGCGGGGTGCGGGCGCGGCTGCGCGCCGTCTTCGAGGCGGCCGACGGCGGCGACGAGGTACTGGCGGTGGACCTGCTGAACGCACTGCTGCTGGAATTTCCGGTGAGCCCGCAGATCTCGGGGCATGAGGTACGGGACGAGGACGGCCGTCCCAAGTGGCACATGCACATCGCGGACTACGCCGCCAACGCGGGCGCGAGCTACGCGGCCACCGCGGCCATGGGGCTCGCCTTCCACCTCACCGAGCTCGGCGCCGACCGGCTCGGGATCTGCGAGGCGCTGCCCTGCCGAAACGCATATCTCGATACATCGACAAATCGTTCACGACGTTACTGTTCCGACCGCTGTGCCACGCGCGCGAACGTCGCTGCCTACCGGGCCCGCAAGCGCCTGGAGGGCGAGCGCGAGGACCGGCCGGCGAGCCAGCCCAGCGGACCGCGTCCGGACCGCACCGGCCGCACCGCGGCGGCGGCCCACGACACGAGCCCGGTCACCGAGCGCTGACCCACCCCGGGCGGCGGGCGCAGCCTGGCCAGTGCCCGCGCCACCACCAGCTCGTCCGGCACCACGCCGAACTCACGGCTGTCGTTGTGCACGTACGGGTTGTCCCCGGCCACCCACCAGCCGCCGGCCCGCCGCTCCACGACACGCTTGACGATGAGCAGGTCCTGCGCGAACGGATGGCGCAACACCACCACGTCCCCGGCCCGCACCCCCGCCCCGTACTGCACGATCAGTTGGTCACCGGGCAGCAGCGTGGGCACCATCGACGGGTTGTACACCTCGGCCAACCCGATCCGCAGCAGCCCATGGCGTTCGCGGTCCCCCTCCTGCCCGCGTTCGCGATCGCGCTCCTGCACGTGCTCCCGCATCACGGCACCTCCTGGTCCGTTGCTCCATCAGTCCCAGGCTGACACCGGACTTTTGTCCTAAGCCCCCCGGGCCACCCGAGAAAAGCCTTCCCGCACGGAGTAATCTCGCACCTGAGAAGACGATCACGAGGAAGGACAGCTCTATGCTCTCCCGCCTGTTCGCCCCAAAGGTCAAGGTCAGCGCCCACTGCGACCTGCCCTGCGGCGTCTACGACCCGGCCCAGGCCCGCATCGAGGCCGAGTCGGTCAAGGCAGTCCAGGAGAAGTACCAGGCCAACGAGGACGCGCACTTCCGCGCCCGCGCCACCATCATCAAGGAGCAGCGCGCGGAGCTGGCCAAGCACCACATCTCCGTGCTGTGGAGCGACTACTTCAAGCCCCCGCACTTCGAGAAGTACCCGGAGCTGCACCAGCTCGTCAACGACACGCTCAAGGCACTGAGCGCGGCCAAGGCCTCCACCGACCCGGCCACGGGTCAGAAGGCCCTGGACTACATCGCCCAGATCGACAAGATCTTCTGGGAGACGAAGAAGGCTTAAGCCGGCTGCTTTTCGGCCTCTTTTGACTTCCCAGGGCGCACGCCGCACACCCGTGGCGTATGCCGCCCGCGCATCACGCACCCGGTTCGCACGCCGCACCACGCGGCACACACGCGGACCGGGTGCGGCGTTTTCCCCGCGGTGCCAATCAGGAGGTAATGGAGTGACCAGTCCGATCCCCTGGAGCGACCGTCTTTCCACCGGCACGGCAGCGACCCAGGGCGAGGTGGTGCGCTGGTACCAGGAGACCCGTGAGGGCAAGGCGTACGTGCCCACGATGGTCTGGGGCACGCTTCAGACCGAGGCGTACGCCACGGTGATCCTCGGCCGGGTCGTCGAATTCCTCGGCATTCCGAATGACGTGCCGGCGGGCGTCGCCAAGCGCATGCAGCGGCAGCAGGTGCTGTACGACGGCGAGCACCATTACCACGTCGTCCTCGGCGAGCAGGCGCTCTACACGAACATCGGTGGGCCCGAGGTGATGCGACCACAGATCGAGCGGCTGCTGGAGGAGGCCGGGCTGCCGTCCCTGACGCTCGGGATTCTTCCGGCGACGGTGGAGGTGGAGATGGTCCCCGTCCACGGGTTCAACATCTACGGCGAGGACGAACGCGCCCACGTCGAACTCGTCTCCTCCTCCGTGGACGTCACGGAGCCGAGCGAGCTCCGGCTCTACGCCAAGGCATTCGCCCTCCTGAGCGGCGCCGCGTCGTACGGCGACGACGCCGAGAGTCTGCTACGGAAGGCCCACTCCTACTGGGCCGGCACCGGGCCGCAGGGTTGAGCACGGCGGCGCAGCAGACTGTGGGGCCGACCCTCCGCCCGCGGAACGCAGAGTTCCGGGCCGGCTGCTTTTCGGCCTCTTTTGACCTCCCACGGCACACGCCGCGCACCCCGTGGCGTACGCCGCCCACGCATCACGCACCCGGTCCGCACGCCGCACCACGCGGCACACACGCGGACCGGGTGCGGCGTTTTCCCCGCCTCCCCCACCGCCCCGATGCGCCGGCGCACGACCCCTCGGAGCACCCGGCGCGGCGGCAGCCTCGTACGCGGGACGGCCCCATGAGCCCGGGCCGTCCCGGAGCAACCTGGGTGCGGCCCCGCTCAGTCCGCTTCGCGGCGCTGCCGGACCAGGGCGCTCGTGGTCGGCTCCGAGGTGGCCGAGCCGCCGCCGCTGCGCTCCACGGCGTAGGTGACGACCACCGGGACGTCGGTGACGGACAGCACCTCGGTGGGGATGACGAAGGCCATCTCGCGGCCCACCCAGGAGGTGGAGACGGGTGAGACGTCGGTGTAGAGGGTGCCGAAGGTGACGGTGATGACATCGCCCTTCGCCATGCCGGCGTAGGGGGCGACCCGGACCGTCGCCCCGTACGGCGCGTCCGCCACCGCGAGCGCTCCCTCGACGGCGTCGTCCACCTCCGGGGCGGGCAGGTCGGTGCTGGTGCCGTCAGCCGCTGATAGCTCGCTCATGGCGGGGCCCTCTCCGGGAAGCCGACGTTGCGTCGATGTCGACGACGCCGGCGTGCGTCATCGCTCTCCGGGGTGATCTTTCCGATGCTCGGTCGCTACGACAAGGGGGCGAGGGCAGCCTGTTGGGCCATGCCCGATTCGTCCCCACCGGCTGGCCGGCGGCGGGCCCCCCGGGGGCCGGGGCGGGGGGGGTTTAGCAAAAGCCCGCCCC
>NZ_JBEHZD010000592.1:0-4469 GCF_040240285.1 Streptomyces sp. HSW2009
GGGGGGGGGGGGGGGCCGGGGGGGCCGGGGGGGGGGCCCCCCCGCGGGGGGGGGGGGGGGGGCGCCCGCCCCCCCGGGGGGGGGGGGGGGGGGGCCCCCGGGGGTGGTCCGGTAACGGGCCGGGGCTAGAACGCCGCCTCGTCCAGTTCCATCAGCGACTGGTCGGTGGTCTCGGCCAGCGCGCGCTGGGTGGCCACACCGGGCAGCACGTGGTGCGCGAAGAACTTCGCCGCGGCGACCTTGCCCTGGTAGAAGGGCACGTCCTTGGCGGGTACGGAGCCGCCGGCCAGCTTGCCCGCGGCGACCGCGGCGCCGCGCAGCAGCAGGTAGCCGATGATCACGTCGCCGGAGGCGAGCAGCAGCCGGGTGGTGTTCAGGCCGACCTTGTAGATGGCCTTCACGTCCTGCTCGGTGGCGGCCAGGTCGGTCAGCATCGAGCCGACGATGGCCTCCAGGTCGACGGCGGCCTTGGCCAGCTCGGCCCTGGCCGCGGCCAGCTCATCGCCGCCGGTGGCGGCGCCGAGGAAGCCCTTGATCTCCTCGGAGAGCGAGGTCAGCGCCTGTCCCTGGTCCCGGACGATCTTCCGGAAGAAGTAGTCCTGGCCCTGGATGGCGGTGGTGCCCTCGTAGAGCGTGTCGATCTTGGCGTCCCGGATGTACTGCTCGATCGGGTACTCCTGGAGGTAGCCGGAGCCACCGAAGACCTGGAGCGACTGCGCCAACTGCTCGTAGGACTTCTCCGAGCCGTAGCCCTTGACGATCGGCAGCAGCAGGTCGTTCAGGCCGTGCAGCGCCTTGGCGTCCTCGCCGGCGGCCTCCTTGACCAGGATGTCGTCCTGCACGGACGCGGTGTAGAGCACGAGCGCGCGCATGCCCTCCGCGTACGCCTTCTGCGTCATCAGCGAGCGGCGCACGTCGGGGTGGTGCGTGATGGTGACGCGCGGCGCGCTCTTGTCCGTGAAGGCGGCCAGGTCGGGGCCCTGTACGCGCTCCTTGGCGTAGGCGAGGGCGTTCAGGTAGCCGGTGGAGAGCGCGGCGATGGCCTTGGTGCCGACCATCATCCGGGCGAACTCGATGATCCGGAACATCTGCCGGATGCCCTCGTGCTTCTCGCCGATCAGCCAGCCCTTGGCGGGGTGCCGGTCGCCGAAGGTCATCTCGCAGGTGTTGGACGCCTTGAGGCCCATCTTGTGCTCGACGTTGGTCGCGTACACGCCGTTGCGCTCGCCCAACTCGCCGGTCTCGAAGTCGAATGCGTACTTCGGGACGAGGAAGAGGGACAGCCCCTTGGTGCCCGGGCCGTGGCCCTCGGGGCGGGCGCGCACGTAGTGCAGGATGTTCTCGGACATGTCGTGCTCGCCCGAGGTGATGAAGCGCTTGACGCCCTCGATGTGCCAGGAGCCGTCGTCCTGCCGGACCGCCTTGGTGCGGCCGGCGCCCACGTCGGAGCCGGCGTCCGGCTCGGTCAGCACCATGGTGGAGCCCCACTGCTTGTCCACCGCGAGCTTGGCGATGTGCTTCTGCTGCTCGGTGCCCTCCTCGAAGAGCACGCCGGCGAAGGCCGGGCCCGACGCGTACATCCACACCGCCGGGTTGGCGCCGAGGACGTTCTCGGCGAAGGCCCACAGCAGCGAGCGGGGGGTGGTGGTGCCGCCGATCCCCTCCGGGATGCCGAGCCGCCACCACTCGGCGTCCATGTACGCCTGGTAGCTCTTCTTGAAGGTGTCGGGGAGCGGCGCGGTGTTCGTGTCCGGGTCGAAGACCGGCGGGGTGCGGTCGCCGTCCACGTACGAGTCGGCGATCTCGTTCTCCGCGAGCCTGGCGGTCTCCGCCAGCACGCTCTTCGCGGTCTCGACGTCCATCTCGGCGAACGGGCCGGTGCCGTACAGCTTGTCGCGGCCGAGCACCTCGAAGAGGTTGAACTCGACGTCGCGGAGATTCGACTTGTAGTGCCCCATGGCGACGGCTCCGTAAGGCTCGACCCAGCGCGCGGCGGAGCGCCTGCACCGGGAGGTGGGATCGGTCTCGCATGCGTTTCCAGCGATGACCTTCATGATGCTACCCACCGGTAATAAGAGGCAACCCT
The DNA here is from genome assembly GCF_040240285.1 of Streptomyces sp. HSW2009. NCBI lineage: Bacteria > Bacillati > Actinomycetota > Actinomycetes > Kitasatosporales > Streptomycetaceae > Streptomyces > Streptomyces sp. HSW2009. The sequence continues at coordinate 2,087 of NZ_JBEHZD010000592.1, forward strand.
CAATCGACCAACTGTGACTCAGTACGCTCTATGACATGTACGGCTACGACCAGAACGCGAGTGGCGGGCAGCAGTACGCGGCCCCGCCGCCACCGCCGCAGCAGCCGCCGCACCAGGGGCACCAGGCCCCGCATGGCCACCCGTCCGCACACGGGCACCAGGGGCATCAGCAGCACCCGGGTCAGCCGGGCGCGGGCTACGGCGAGCAGCCGCTGTACCCGGAGCCGTCGCCCCCCTCGCTCACCGACGCGGTACGCGCCTTCACCACGGGCACCATGGCCCCGGAGGACTTCCAGCAGATCTTCTCCACCTCGAAGATCTACTGCCCGCGCGGCGACAACCCCGGCTTCCTGGCGCTGCACAACACCCAGCAGCCGGTGATCCCGATGTTCACCTCGCTCAAGGAACTCCGCCGCTACGCCGGCAAGGAGTCCAAGTACTTCGTGATCACCGGCGCCGAGGTGCTCGACCTGCTCCCGACGGGGTACGGCTTCGTCCTGGACATGGAGGGCGACCACCGGATGGTCTTCGACGCGAAGGCGGTGGAGCAGATGGTGGACTACGCGATGCGACAGATGTACGGCTGAGCCTGCCGGCTCGGGGTGGCCCGGGGTGACTCCGGGCGACCTGGAGGCGGCTCGGGGCGGCGCTTGGGGCCGGCCTTGGGCGACTCGGGGCTGCTCCCGGTGACCTGGGGGTTGCTCGGGGTGGCTCGGGGTGACCTGGTGTCGGCTGCGGGTGGCCCTGGGTGGACCGGGTGGCCCGAGGCCGTCGCCCGGCCCTCGCCTCGCACCCGCGAAACCCGCTCTGACCTGGCCTGATGCAACCCGGTTCGGACCGCCCGTACGGCGGTCCGGCCCGGGTTTCGTCGGGCGGGGGGGGCCAGGACTCCGGCGGGATGCTGGCGGGGCTCCGGCTGGGGGTGTCCGTGGGTAGGCGGGACACGGGTTACGGGCCTGTCGGCGGGGTCCGGCGGGGTGGCTGAAAGGGGCCGTGAACGGGGTGCGGGAATGCGCACGCCTTGCAGGTCGTTCACCGTTCAACTAAGTTGAATGCGGAACGACCGAGGAGGCCGTCATGCCCGCCGTAACCGTTGACAACCCGTTGACCCTGCCGCGCGTCTCCGCGCCCACCCCCCGCGCGGGTGAGGCGGCGCCGCGGCCCAGGCCCGTGCTGGCCGTGTCCACCGCGCCCAGCGGCTTCGAAGGCGAGGGCTTCCCGGTGCGCCGGGCCTTCGCCGGGATCGACTACAAGCACCTCGATCCGTTCATCATGATGGATCAGATGGGCGAGGTGGAGTACGCGCCGGGTGAGCCCAAGGGCACCCCCTGGCACCCGCACCGCGGCTTCGAGACCGTCACGTACCTGATCGACGGAACGTTCGTCCACCAGGACTCGCACGGCGGTGGCGGGGTCATCAACGACGGTGACACCCAGTGGATGACCGCCGGCTCCGGGCTGCTGCACATCGAGGCGCCGCCGGAGTCGCTGGTGGTCAGCGGCGGTCTCTTCCACGGCTTCCAACTCTGGGTGAACCTGCCGCGCAAGGACAAGATGATGGCGCCCAAGTACCAGGACATCGGGGGCGGCCAGGTCAAGCTGCTGACCTCGGCCGACGGTGGCGCGCTGCTCCGCCTGATCGCCGGTGACCTGGGCGGCCACCGCGGCCCCGGCGCCACGCACACCCCCATCACGATGATCCACGCCACGCTCAACCCCGGCGCCGAACTCACCCTGCCCTGGCGCCCCGACTTCAACGGCCTCGCGTACGGCATGGCCGGCCGCGGCACCGCCGGTGTGGAGGGGCGTCCGTTCCAGATGGGGCAGACGGCCGTCTTCGGGCCGGGCGACACGCTCACCCTGCGCGCCGACGAGTCCCAGGAGTCGCGCAGCCCGAACTTCGAGGTCGTCCTCCTCGGCGGGCTGCCCATCCGCGAACCCATGGCGCACTACGGCCCGTTCGTGATGAACACCCGCGCCGAACTCCAGCAGGCGTTCGACGACTTCCAGAAGGGACTGCTCGGTACGGTGCCCGCTGTGCACGGAATGTCCGAAGGCGGGCTGTAAAGCTCGCGCCCCGCGCCGCGCGTCCGGCCCGGGGCCCACCGGCCGGCGGCGGCCCGCGGTACGGTCACGCCTACCACGGCCGCCCCGGCCCGGGCGCGCGGTGGGACGAGCAGTGCGAACGCGCTCGTGAACGTGGACGCGTACGTGCCCGGCGCCCGTGTTCATGAACGCGGGCGCGAGCGCGAACGCGACCGGGGTGCGCGCGGGGCCCCCCCCCCCGGGGGCCCCGGGGGGCCCCGGCCCCGGGGCCGGCCGGGGGGGGGGCGGGGGGACCGGGGGGCGGTGGGCGGCGCCGTGGGGCCTGGACCGGATCTGT
>NZ_JBEHZD010000593.1:0-4467 GCF_040240285.1 Streptomyces sp. HSW2009
ACCCGCTTCTTGCGGCGACGCTCATTGCCGTCCGCGTCGATGACGGGGAGCTCACTGGAGTCCCCGGACGCCTCGGCTGCGGCCGGAGCGGCGCGCCGCCCCGCTACCGCCGGGCCCCTGGCGGGCGGGCCGCGTCCGGCAGGTCGCGCCGCGCGTCGACCGGGGCCCCGGTCAGCAACGCGGCATCGGTCGTCCCCAGATAGGTGACCGTCTTCTCGTCAAACACCCAGGTCACCCACGCCGCCGAGGCCCGCTGTGCGGACAGGCCGACGCCGGGCCGGCCGGCCCCGTCCCGTACCCCGGGCGTGAGGGTGACCCCGGGCAGGTGGAGGGCCACCCGGAAGAGCGCCGTCTGCACGTCGGGCACCAGCTTCGAGACGACCAGCAGCGAGTCGAGGAGCTCCAGGACCGCGTCGTCGGCGGCCGGCCCCCGGCCGTCCACGCGCATGTACAGGGCCTTGCGCAGTTCGACGGGGTCGGTGGGCAGGTCCCTGAGCGTGTCGTACGGGAGCGTCGGCGGACTGTGCTCGACCCCCTCGGCGCTCTGTTTGGTGTGCGGGAAGGCGACGGGCGACGTGCTGTTCGCCGGGAGCAGCGTGGTGCGGAACAGGAGGCCGTCCGGCTTGGCGTTCGCGGCCCGCCACTCCTCGCGCTGTGCGAAGGCCCCGCCGTGCTGCCCGAGCACCAGTTTCCGCGCGAGCCCCACCGACCGGGCGTACACGTACTGGTACTTGCCCACCGACACCGGCGGGCGGCTCTGCTGCGCCGCCGCCAGCCGGTCCAGGCGTTGCACCTGCGACGTCGCGGCGCCAGCGGTCGCATCGCGCGCGCTGTCCGGGCGCAGGTCGCCCAGCGAAATCGCGGCGACCACCGTGACGGCCACCGCGACCGGCACCACCACGACCGTCAGCCGGTGCTTCCAGCGCTGCCGCCCCACGTCGCGACCGGTGCGGCCGGCCGCGCGCTGACGACCGATCTCGCGCACGATGCCCTCGCGCAGTTCGCGGTGGCGGCCCGCGTCGAGCGCCCTGGCACCCGGCGCCGGCAACAGCGCGGCCAACTCCTCGCGGTCCGCTTCCTCGTCCCGCTGCCACGGATGGCCGTTCATGGGGTCTCCTCCCACTCCCACACGCCGCGCGCGGCGACGGCGGGTCCCGTACGGGCGGGCGCCGGCCGCCCCGGCCCCCGATCGCCCTTCAACTCCTCCTCGGTGAGCTTGCGGAGCCGCTTGCGGGCGCGGAAGAGCCGGGTGCGGACGGTGGCGACCGGAATGCCGAGCGCCTCGGCCGCGGTGGCCGAGTCCAACCCCTCCCAGACGCAGAGCGTGAACACCTCGCGCTCCATCCGCCGCAACTTGCCGAGCGCCCGCCGGGCGGCGGCCAACTGTTCGCCGTCCACCATCCGCTGGGTCACCTCGTCGGCGAAGTCCGGCACGCTCTCCCCGACCGGCAGCCTGGCCAGCGCGTCCCGGTGCCTGCGGGCGGCCCGGGTGGTGTTGCGCAGCACGTTGGTGGCGATGCCGAGCAGCCACGGGCGCAGGTCGTCGTCGCCGTCGGGCAGTACGCGCTCGCGCAGCCGCCACGCTTCGAGGAAGGTGAGCGAGACGACGTCCTCGGCCGTGGCCCAGTCGCCGGTCATCCGTACGGCGTGCCGGTGCACCGCCGCGGCATGGTCGTCGAAGAGCCGCCGGAACGCCCCCGGCTCCCCCCCCCGCACCCCGGCCCGCAATGAATGCTCCACACCCTGACCTGTCCGCCCCCACCCCCCGCATTCGCGTGAGCTGAGTCACAGGGTGACGGGGTTGGGTGTACGGGACGTGGGCGCGCCGTAAGCAGCGCGGGACGCCGCGCAGGACGGGACACCGCGCGGACACCCCCGCGGGCCGGCACGCGGAACGCGGCGCGGGGCGGCGCCGTCGGCACCGCCCCGCATCAACCCTCTGAAGACCCTGCCCGGCCCCGCTTACGCCCGCGCCGGCCCGCTCCCCACGTCCGCTCGACCGCGCGTCCGCTAGTCCGCAGGCCCCAGCCCGAACGGACTCACCTCGTACGCGCACTCCGTGTACACGTACCCGGACTCGATCTTGACGGTGTCGGTGCCCGTGTTGACGCTCTTGTCCTTCGCGCGGTGCAGGAAGTACGTCGTGCCCAGCGGCAGCGACAGGGTGCGCTGCGGGCGCTTCGTACTGCCCTTGCAGGCGCGGGTCTTGGCCTGTTCGCGGCTGGCGTACGTGGTGCAGCCCTTGCACGCCGGGAGCGAGAACTTGCCGGTCACCGGGCCGGTGTAGAGGATCTCGACCTGGTTCGGGCTGTCGTTCTTGACCGTGAGGGACACGCTGCCGCCGGAGTCGGTGGTCGGCAGCTTCTTGCCCGCGTCGGGCAGCGACTTCGCGACCTCAGCGGCGATGATGATCTTCTCGGCGAGCGCCCGCTTCTTGTCGCTGCGGTACGTGGTGGTGAAGTCGGTCAGGGTCGTGATCGCCTGCGCGTACTCGCCCTCCCGGTACTGGTCGACGCCGCACGCGTAACTGCCCGCCCGCAGGTGCCCGGTTGCGGTGCCGGCCGCGGCGCGCAGTCCGCCGCCCGCGCCCGACCCCGCGCCGGCCAGCGTCGTGGCCTGGCTGCTGAGGACGCGCAGCCGCCGTACGGTGCCGCACGGGTCGGCCCCGTCGATGTCGTCGCCGGCCTTGCGGACGGCCGCGGTGACCGCCGGCTCCACCTTCTTGGCCTGCGCGGACTGCGGGAAGTCGGTCAGCAACTCGGTCAGCGGCGCCACCCGCTGCGCGCTGCCCACCTCGCCGGCGCTGTCGTCCACCGCGCCCAGGGTGGGCGCCCCGCACTCGTACAGCGACGTCGCCAGCCGGTCGTCGGGCCAGGTGGCGAGCGCGCCCAGGCGCTCCCTGTCGATGGTCCGCGGCACGGTCCGCAGGTACTTCAGCGGCTTCATCGCCCCGCAGTAGTCCTGGCGCGCGTAGGGCGCGCCGACCGACTCGTAGTACGCGGCGAGCCGGTCGGGCACCCGCCGCCCGGCCCGCGAGCCCGGGTGGTCCTCGATGAGACCGCCGTACAGGGCGAGGGCCGCCCGGTAGTCGGACTCGGCGCTGTCGAACCGCTCGCCGCTGGTCGCCTCGACCAGCGCGTCGGCCTCCGCCAGCCGGTCGAGCAGCATCTCTTCGGTGGCCTCGTTCCGCGCCGCGTCGTACGCGACGAACCCGCCCAGCGGCGCGGCGAGCAGCACGATCCCGAGCAGTACGGCCACCGGCGCGCGCGGCGGCCAGACCAGCCGTCGGCGCAACCCGACGAACGCCCCGTGCGCGACGGCCGCGAGCCACACCACGGCGAACCCGATCACCACACCGCCGGACACCCCGTCCGGCTCGGCCGGCAGCGCGAACGCCAACAGCCCGCCGACCGCCGCCCAACACACCACCACCGCCCACCACATCCGCACCAGCGCGTACCCCGCACCGAGCCCACTGGCATTGAGCACCGCCACCGCGACGGCCCGCCACGGATCGGCCGCCACCGGCACGTCGGGCGCCTGCGCGGGCGGGGGCGGGGGTGCGGTCGGCGGGGGTGTGCCGAACCCGTAGCCACCGCCGGGCGGCGGGTACCCGCCGGGCGTCGCGGAAGCGGCTGCGGCTGCGGCTGCGGCTGCGCCCGCAGTGGACGTCGCGTACGGGTTGGCCGGCCGGGGCCCGGGCGCGTAGGGGCCTCCCGGCTGGGCGCCGGCACCGTACGGATGGCCCGGCGGCGGGGCGTCGGCGGGCTGGGGCGCGGCGGCGTACGGGCCCGCTGCGGGCGCGTCGACCGGACCGGCCGGGGCGCTGCCCTGCGGGGGCCCGGGCGCGGGTACCGGCGGGGGCGCCGCTGCGGGCGCAGGCGCGGGTACGGGCGTGGGGACGGGCCCCGGCTCGGGCACGGGCTCGGAGTACGCGGCCAGCGGGGTGGTGTCCACCGGATGGCCACCGGCCGCCCGCGGGTCGGCCGGACGCGGGCCTGCCGGGGGCGCGGCGGCCGGGCCACCGGACGGAGAGGCATCGGCCTGGCCCGGCGGGGGCGTCGGCGCTCCCGGATGCACCGGTGTACCCGAATCTGCTGATGGCCCCGAGCCCGTCGCCGGCAGCGCGGTCAACGGCATCGTCGGCGGCGAAGCACGGCGCGCACCCGCGGGCGGGGGCGTCGTACCCGAGCCACTGGGCGGCGGTGCGTCGGCCGGCCCCGGCGGGGGCGTCGGCGTTCCCGTCGAACGCGCCGGTGTCCGCGAGTCCGCCGGTGCACCCGAGCCCGCCAGCGGCAGCGCGGTCAACGGCATCGTCGGCGGCGAAGCACGGCGCGCACCCGCGGGCGGGGGCGTCGCGCCCGAGCCGTCAGGTGGCGGCGTCACACCCGGGCCACCGGCCGCAGCCGCCTCGACCTGCCCCGTCAGGGGAGTCGGCGGCGTCGGGCCCTCAGGAGACGCCGGGGT
>NZ_JBEHZD010000594.1:0-4446 GCF_040240285.1 Streptomyces sp. HSW2009
CCGCCCCATCAAGCAGAGGCTGGCCCCGCCGACCCACTACCGCCCCCCCCCCGGGGCCGGCCCCCCCCCCGCCCCCCGGCCGCCCCCCCCGGGGGGCGGGCCCGGTGCCCGCGATGCCGCGCGCACCGTCAGCTTCCGCCCCCGTCTGGTCCCCCAACCGGCCGGGGGCGGAGGTACGTCCGGGCGGCCCCGTTCACGGCGCCACAACCCTGCGGGGCGGTGGTGCGGACGGGGCCAGTCGGTTGCCCCGCGCCCCGTGCCCCGTGCCCCGTGGCCCCGCGCTCTGCGCCTCGTGCTCCGTGCTCCGTGCTCTGCGCCGCGTGGCTCCGTGTCCCGTGGCTCCCCGTGTCCGCCGTACGGCCCACCGCCACCGCGCCGGAGCAACAGGCGCGAACGCCTGCGCCCCGTCGTGGGGCGTGCCGGACGCCCCGTCCGACCGCCGATCCGGAAGGCGCTCGCGAGGGCCGCGCGGCTGGGCACACCGGCTGTCGCCGCACCGCGTGCGGTGCCCGCCGCGGTCCGATCCGCGGGACGCCCATGGCATGTGCCAGCGGAGTTTCAGTAGCGGCGCCGTCTCAGATAGTAGGAAGTCCGAGTAATGGTGCAGACAGCACGGCTCCGCTGGCTTACGTTTGTGGAAGCCGAACGTCTCGCTTCATCAGCGACGGCGGATGAGCCGGCTACGCGACGCAGGTGACCCCTGCCATAGCCACGCTCCCGCCCCTTCCGGCGATTCCATTCCCCTCGGGTACTGGCATTGGCATTGGAGACGTGCATCATGGCCGACACCGTTCGCAGGATCCGGCACGCTACCCGCCGCGACGACGACACCGACCGCAAGAACGCCGCAGCCGCACTCCAGCGGGCCCTGGACCGCCGCGACAACGGCGGCGCCACCGGTCACTGACCGCCCCCGCGCCCCGCACTCCCGCCCCACCCCTCATCCCGCCGCCTCGCCCCGTCTACGGGGCCGCGTCTACGGGGCCGCGCGGAGCAGCACGGTGCTGGCGCCGTGCTGCGAACGCGCGCACCCCACGCACGGGGCGGCGCGGCCCCTGTCACGGGGGTACGGGGCGCGGGGCGGTACGGAGCACGGGGCTGTACGGGGCACGTGGGGCCGCCCCTCAAGGGAACAGCGCCGCACGCGCGGAGCGGAGTCGTACGGGGCGCAGATTCGGGGCACGGAGCGGAGCCCGTACGGGGTACGGAGCACGCGCCGCCCCGTACCCCTGTGGCGCCCCGTGCCCCGTACCCTCGCGCGGTCCCGCGCCCCGTACGTGGCCTCCGTCAGTGATGGCCGTGGCGGCGCCGGCGGACGATGTCGAAGTGGTCGACGCGTTCGCCGGTCTCCGCGAGGGTGGTCACCTGCAGTCGGGGGTGTGCGCCGCCCCGGGCGGCGACCGCGAGGAAGGAGAAGCCCGTGTACCGCACCCGGGACCACTCCACCTCCTCCTCGCTCTTCTGGGTGCCCTTGACCCAGTGGTAGGTGTGCACGCTGTCCAGGTCCTTGACGTGCCCCTCGAAGCTGTCCGGCACGGGGAAGCTGTACAGCGCCTTGCCCGCGCCGCCGGCCGTCACGTACACGATGCCGTCGCGCGCCGGGTCCACGGTCTCGCCGATCGGCACCGTCTTGGCCACCGCGCCGCCGCGCAGCGCGTCGGTGCGCTCGTAGACGTGGTTGTGGCCGTTGATGACTAGGTCCACCTGGTGCTTGTCGAAGAGCGGCACCCAGGCGTCGCGCACGCCGCCGTCCGAGGCGTGGGCGCTGGTGGTCGAGTAGGCGCAGTGGTGGAAGAAGACCACGACGAAGTCGATCCCGCGGGTGCGCCGCAACTCGCCGAGGCGCCGGTCGAGCCAGGCCGTCTGCCGCCCGCCGGAGTACCCGAGGTTGGCGGTGATCTCGTACGAGACGTCGTTGGCGTCCAGCGCGACCACGCCGACGTTGCCGTAGGTGAAGGAGTAGACGCCGGGCGACTCGCGGGGGTCGGGGCCGTTCTCCGGCAGCGTCCAGCGGGCGCGCTGGCCGCCGTAGCCGTTGGGGCTGTACCACGCCTCCATGTCGTGGTTGCCGGTGGTGACCATCCACGGCACCCGGGCGGCGACGGACTCGGTCTGCGCCAGGAACTGGTCCCACACCCGCGCGTCGTACACGTCGGTGGCCGCGCCGCGCCCCGAGGAGTCCGCGTAGCAGATGTCGCCCGCGTGCAGGTGGAAGGACGGGTTCTGACCGAGGATCACCTGGTCGTTGGCGAGCGCGTGGTAGCTCACGCCCTGGTCGCCGAAGGCGGTGAAGACGAACTCCTCGGACCGGGCGGGTGCGGTGCGGAAGCTGCCGATCGTGGAGAGCCTGCTGGGTTCGGTCGGGTCGAAGCCGTCGTGCCCCACGCCGTAGTAGTACGTGGTACCGGGGCGCAGCCCGTCCAGCGCGGCGTGCAGGTAGTACTGCTCCACCGCGGGCAGCTTGCTGGACAGTGCGGGCGTGTGCAGGTCGCGCACCTCCGCCTCGATCTTCCGGCTCAACTGCCAGGGCTTGAGCCCGATCCGTACGTACGGCCGCCGCACGGCGAACGGGACCTGCCAGGAGATCCGCATCTGCGTCCGCGGGTCGGCGCCGAACGCGAGGTGGCGCCCGAACGGAGCCACGAACGCGCCGCTCACCTGCCCCGTGGCGGGCGCCGTCACGGGCCCGGCGGGATGCGCGGTGGCGCTGGCGGAGCCGGCGAGCAGCCCCGCGCCGGCCACCGCGCCGGCGGTGGCCACGCTGGTGCGCAGGGCGCCGCGGCGCGACAGCTTCGCGCGCAGGTACGCGTGTTGCTCCGGCATCGACATCCGGCCGGCGAGCTCATCGGGGATGCCGACGCGCGGGAGGTCGGCGGAACCAGGGGAGTGGGGGCCCGACTGGCGGGAATGAGCGGTCATGACAGAAAAGTTCCCCGTCGTGACCAACTGCGCCCTGCATGACGGCCGTACTGCGGGTGAACGCCACCCGTCTGATAGGTCGAGTCCGCATGGTGGACGCCACGTGTCAACCGTTGGGACGACGAGTAGGGTCCTCGCATGTCTCGCAGCATTCGCCTCGCAGTGATCCCCGGTGACGGAATCGGCCAGGAAGTCGTGGCCCAGGGCCTCAAGGTGCTCTCGGCCGTGCTTCCCCAGGACGTGAAGCTGGAGACCAGGGAGTACGACCTGGGCGCCCGCCGCTGGCACGCGACCGGGGAGACCCTGCCGGACGCCGAACTGGCCTCGCTCAAGGACCACGACGCCATCCTGCTCGGCGCGATCGGCGACCCCTCCGTGCCCTCCGGAGTGTTGGAGCGCGGCCTGCTGCTCAAGCTGCGCTTCGCCTTCGACCACTACGTCAACCTGCGCCCCTCCAAACTCTTCCCGAACACCCCGACGCCGCTCGCCGGTCGCCCCGACATCGACTTCGTGGTGGTCCGCGAGGGCACCGAAGGCCCGTACACGGGCAACGGCGGCAGCCTGCGCACCGGCACGCCGGCCGAGGTCGCCACCGAGGTCAGCGTCAACACGGCGTACGGCGTGGAGCGGGTGGTGCGCGATGCGTACGAGCGCGCCAACGCCCGCCCGCGCAAGAAGCTCACGCTCGTCCACAAGAACAACGTCCTGGTCTACGCCGGGCACCTGTGGAAGAACACCTTCGACCGGGTCGGCCAGGAGTACCCGGACGTCACCACCGACTACCTGCACGTCGACGCCGCGACGATCTTCTTCGTCACGCAGCCCGAGCGCTTCGACGTCATCGTCACCGACAACCTCTTCGGCGACATCATCACCGACCTGGCCGCCGCGGTCACCGGTGGCATCGGCCTGGCCGCCAGCGGCAACATCAACCCGTCCGGCGCCTTCCCGTCCATGTTCGAGCCGGTGCACGGCTCGGCCCCGGACATCGCCGGCACCGGCAAGGCCGACCCCACCGCCACGGTGCTCTCGGTCGCCCTGCTGCTGCGCCACCTCGGGTACGAGGCGGAGGCCACCCGTATCGAGGACGCTGTCACCGACGACCTGGCCGGCCGCGCCGGCGTGACGAGGACCACGGACGAGATCGGCGACGCCCTGGCGGTACGCGTCACGGCCTGACGCGCCGCCCGCCTGCCGGCGCGTTTCCGCTGCGGGCTGGCATGCTGCCCCGTCTGCTGCTGTGCGGGCCCGCCGCCGGGCTGGCGCTCGCGCCCCGTGACATCACCCACACCTCGCGACGGCACGGCCGCCCACTCACACCGGTGCGCCGCGCGGAACGTACCCGCTGTACGTTCCGCGCGGCGCATCCGCGTCCGCGCGGCCTCTGTCCGCGCCCAGACCCGCGCGGAGTGAGAAACCCCACCGCGCCCCGGACCGACGATCATCACCGGGGGCACGGGGCACGGGGCACGGGGCACGGGGCACGGGGCACGGGGCACGGGGCACGGGGCACGGGGCACGGGGCGG
>NZ_JBEHZD010000595.1:0-4443 GCF_040240285.1 Streptomyces sp. HSW2009
GATGTGGAAGCGGGGGGGGGGGGGGGGGGGGGGGGGGGGGGGGGGGGGGGGGCGGGGGGGGGGGGGGGGGGGGCGCGGGGGGGGGGGGGGGGGGGGGGGGGGGCGGGGGGGGGGGGCGCCCCCGCCCCCCCCCCCCCCCCCCCCCCCGCCCCACCTCCCGGACCTCCCGGCCACCCCACACCGGCCCCGGCCCCCCGCCCGGCCCAGGCCCCGCCCCGGCCACCTTCCGCGGGTCACTCGCCGGTGCGAGGCTTGGCCCATGGACGATCTCGTGACGCGACTGCGGGCCGAGCTCCCCGCCGATGCGGTGCTCACCGACCCCGACATCACCGGCTCCTACGCCAACGACATGGCCAGCTTCTGCGCGGCGGGCGTGCCCGCCGTCGTCGTCCTGCCCCGCACCGTGGAGCAGGTCCAGCACGTGCTGCGGACCGCCAGCGCGCTCGGCACCCCGGTCGTCCCGCAGGGCGCCCGTACCGGCCTGTCGGGGGCGGCCAACGCCTCCGCAGGATGCATCGTGCTCTCGCTGGTCAAGATGGACACGATCGTGGAGATCAACCCGGTCGACCGGACGGCCGTCGTGGAGCCCGGCGTGGTCAACGCCGCCCTCTCGCGCGCGGTCGCCGCGCACGGGATGTACTACCCGCCCGACCCCTCCAGTTGGGAACAGTGCACGATCGGCGGCAACATCGGCACCGCGTCCGGCGGGCTGTGCTGCGTCAAGTACGGCGTCACCGCCGAGTACGTGCTCGGCCTCGACGTCGTCCTCGCCGACGGCCGGCTGCTGAGCACCGGCCGCCGCACCGCCAAGGGCGTCGCGGGCTACGACCTGACCCGGCTGTTCGTCGGCTCCGAGGGCACCCTCGGCGTCGTCGTACGGGCCGTGCTCGGGCTGCGCCCGGCCCCGCCGCAGCAGCTCGCGCTGGCCGCCGAGTTCCCCTCGACCAAGGCCGCCTGCGATGCCGTTTGTACGATCATGGAACGCGGCCACGCGCCCTCGCTGCTCGAACTGATGGACCGCACCAGCATCCGGGCCGTCAACGCCATGACCCAGATGGGCCTCCCCGAATCCACCGAGGCCCTGCTGCTCGCCGCGTTCGACACGCCCGACCCCGCCGCCGACCTCGCCGCCGTCGCCGAGGTGTGCACCGCGGCCGGGGCCAGCGAGGTGGTGCCGGCCGAGGACGCGGCCGAGTCCGAACTGCTGCTCCAGGCCCGGCGGCAGACGCTGCCCGCGCTGGAGCGGATCAGGCCGGCCACGATGATCGACGACGTGTGCGTGCCCAGGTCCCAACTGGCCGCGATGATCGACGGCACCGCCGCCATCGCCGATGCGTACGACCTCACCATCGGGGTGTGCGCGCACGCCGGCGACGGCAACACGCACCCGGTCGTCTGCTTCGACTCCGCCGACCCGGACGAGACCCGGCGCGCCCGTGAGTCCTTCGACGCGATCATGGCGCTCGGGCTCGAACTCGGCGGCACCATCACCGGCGAGCACGGCGTGGGGCTGCTCAAGAAGGAGTGGCTGGCGCGCGAACTCGGTCCGGTCAGCCTGGAGTTGCACCGCGGCATCAAGTCCGTCTTCGACCCCCGGGGCATCCTCAACCCGGGCAAGCTCTTCTGACCCCGGAGCGGCAACACGGAGCGACGCGGGTCGCCCATTGGAGGGGCTTCGCGAGGAATGTGCCGTGTCGGGCGTGCCCCCCGCGCGCGGCGACTGTTTACGTGGCGAAGTCCTTCACCTCTCGAAAGAGGAGCCTCACATGCGCATGCGTCAGGTTCTGGCGGTCACCGCCTCCAGCTTCGCCCTCGTCGCCGCGGCCGGCGTGGTGACCACGGCGTCGGCGGCCCAGAGCTTCGGTGACCTCGCCGTCGCCAACGACACGCACGGCGACGAGCACTACAACCTGCACGTCGAGAAGACCCAGAAGGCCACGGGCAACGTGTTCCCGTCCTACGGCCCGCACCAGCTCGGCAGCAACCAGTTCGCCAACCGGTCGCTGGCCAGCCAGATCTGACCTCCCGGCGCACCACGGGCCCGGTCCGCACCCACCGTGCGGGCCGGGCCCGCGCCATGCCTGCCGTACGGGCCTGCGCCGTACGCCTCCGCGCCGTACGCCTCGGTGTCGTACGCGCCCGCCGTGTACGCGCCCGTGCCGCACTCGCCCACCCTGTACGCCTCCGTGCCGTACGCACCCGCCCCGCGCGCACCCCGTCCCGTACACACCCCACGGCGCACGCCCCAGCACCCTCGGCCGCCGCGCGCAGCCGCCCCGTCCCGGCCGGCCGCCGTGCCCGGCCGGTCCGCGGTCGGGCCGGTCCGGCGGGGGAGCGCCGGCGGGCTAGGGCCAGGGGCCGACGCCGGGCGCCCGGCCTGCGGTGCGGCCGGGGTCGGGCGGTGGCCGGCGGTGGGCCGCCGGTCGTACGGCCAAAGCCCGATGGTCGGCCGCCGAACCCCCGCGTAGCGTCACTGTCAGTCAACTCCCCTGTTGCGCAAGGGGAGATCACCAGGGAGGCACCATGGCTGCGCGCCTTGACCACACCATCGTCCACAGCTCCGACAGCACCACGTCCGCCCGGTTCCTGACGGACCTGCTCGACGCCCCCGAACCCCGGCCGTTCGGACCCTTCGTCGCCCGCCCCGGCGCCGGCGGGCTGACGATCGACTACGCGGACTTCATCGTCAAACCCGAGCAGATCGTCCTCCAGCACCTGGCGTTCCTGGTCTCCGAGGCCGAGTTCGACGCCATCTACGGCCGCGTCCAGGAGCGGCGGTTGCCCTACTGGTCCGAGCCCGGCCACGAGGGCTCCCAGCAGATCAACCACCGCTCCGGCGGTCGCGGCCTGTACGTGGACGACCCCGACGGCCACGCCATCGAGTTCCTCACCGTCAGTGAGGGGCCGCGGGCCTGAATCCCCGCGCACCCCTAAGCCCCATGGCCCTCCGGCGACTCGTCGGAGGGCCACGGGCCGTGCAGCCACCAGTCGTCGCCCGGCGTCGGCGTCAGCAAGGCGTTCAGCGCGTCGTCGATCCCGAGCCGTTCGCTCTCCGAACCCGGCGCCACCACCCGCAACGTCCGCTCAAGCCACGCCGACACGATCGGCGCCGACGCCTCAAGGAGCGCGTCGCCGTCCGGCGAGCTCAGCGCCATGCAGACCACGCTGCGCCCGTCGATCTTCGTCGGCCAGATCCGTACGTCCCCCTGCCCGCAGGCCCGGAACACCCCCTCCACCAGCAACTCGCGGGCGAACGTCCAGTGGACGGGAGAGTCCGAGCCGACGTGGAAGGTGATGTGCACGGCGTACGGCTCGTCGGTGCGGTAGACCAGCTTGGCCGGTACCGGGATGCTGCGCTCGGGCGACAGCACCAAGTTCAGTTCCATGTCTCGCTCCACCACGGTGTGCATGCGGTGCGCCCTCTCTGCTCTGCGTTTTCGTCGGTTATGTCGTCTCAAGCGCAGGCCGCCTCGGGGCGACCCGCATGGGTTAGAGCGCGCTGCCCCCTGCACCATTACGCGAGTTCTCACATTCGGTCGGATTTTTTTCTGAACCCGCCCGCATGCGGGTGGTCGGTGGGTATGCGAACCCCGACGCCGGGGGCCGTCTGGTAGACCTAGGGCCGTGCTGCGGGGCCGGGTGGCCAGCCGACAAGGCCACGGAGCGCCTGTTCACCGCGCCACGCCAGTGCGGCAGACTGCGTAGCGCCCCCCACCGCACCAACAGCTAGGCCGGACCGGCCGAGCAGATACGGGACATCGGAGACCATGAGCGCGCCCGGCGACAGCGGCCCCACGCAGGGCTACTACCCCGACCCGTCCATTCCCGGGTACATCCGATATTGGGACGGCACCGCCTGGGTGCCCGGCACCAGTCGGCCCGCGCCGAGCGAGGGCGCGCCCGCGCCCGCCCCGCCGGCCGAGGCCACGGGCCCGGGCGTGCAGCCGGCCCCCAGCGAGCAGCCGCCCATCGACTCCACCCAGCAGGCCGGCCCGCTCCCGGACCAGACGGGTCCGGTCTTCTTCGACGAACAGCCGGCCGCCGGCGGGCTGCGCGGGGCGCTGCCCGAACTGCGCCCGCGCGGCGAGGTGGACGTCCGCGCCGACGCACAGGGCCACGGCGCGGCGCCGACGGGCGAGACCGGCGCGGTCCCCTGGTACGACCCGCAGCAGGGCCCCGGCGCGCCCGCCGGCGCCGGCGGCTGGTACGCCGACGCCTCGCACCAGGCGGGCTTCGGCGGCGACGCCGACCAGCGGGTGTCCTGGGGCGCCGAGGACGCGGCCGGCCGCCCCATCGACCCGGCCACCGCCGCGGTCGACCCGCGGGTGGTCCCGCCCACCGGCATCGGCCCCACGCCGTCCGCCCGCCGCGCCCCCGGGCCCCCCACCGACCCCGCCCCCGTCCGAGGCCCGCAGCCCCACCCCCACGGCCGCCCCCACGGCC
>NZ_JBEHZD010000596.1:0-4408 GCF_040240285.1 Streptomyces sp. HSW2009
CCGGAGCAGGCACATCCCGAGCAACCCCACACACCGGACCACCCACCGCGCCCTCGGCCACGGCCCGCACCCCCGCGGTCAACTCCCCCACGTCCCGCCCCCACACCACCGCACGGTGCTCCAACACGGCACGTCCTGCGGCCAGCGACCAACCCACGTCGGCCGGGTTGGCGGTGGGGTGTTCGGTTGCCCACTGGGCGAGGCGTGCTGCCTGTCCGCGCAGGGCAGGGGCCGTACGCGCCGCCAGCAGCCAGGGCACCAGCCCGCCGGGGGTCGGTGCCTGGGTGTGGGGGCGCGGCGTGGCCGTGGTGTCGGCAGGGGTGGGTTGTTCGACGATGATGTGGGCGTTGGTGCCACTGATCCCGAACGAGGACACAGCCGCCCGACGCGGACGCCCCACCCGAGGCCACGGCGTCGACTCCCGCAACAACTCCACCCGCCCAGTGGACCAATCCACATGCGGCGACGGCTCATCCACATGCAACGTCCGCGGCAACACCCCATGCCGCAACGCCATCACCATCTTGATCAACCCCGCCACACCCGCAGCCGCCTGCGTGTGCCCAATATTCGACTTCACCGAACCCAACCACAACGGATCACCATCCCCCCGACCCTGCCCATACGTCGCCAACAACGCCTGCGCCTCAATCGGGTCACCCAACCGCGTCCCCGTACCATGCGCCTCCACCACATCCACATCACCCACACCCAAACCACCACTCACCAACGCCTCATGAATCACCCGCTCCTGCGACGGACCATTCGGCGCCGTCAAACCATTCGACGCACCATCCTGATTCACCGCCGAACCCCGCACCACCGCCAACACCGGGTGGCCGTTGCGCCGCGCATCCGACAGTCGCTCGACGAGCAGTACGCCGACGCCTTCGCCCCAGCCCACGCCGTCGGCGGCGGCCGAGAAGGACTTGCACCGGCCGTCCGCGGCGAGCCCGCGTTGCCGGGAGAACTCCACGAAGACGCTGGGCGCGGACATCACCGTCACGCCGCCGGCGAGGGCCAGGTCGCATTCGCCCGTGCGCAGCGCCTGCGCCGCCCAGTGCAGCGCCACCAGCGACGACGAACACGCCGTGTCCACCGTCACCGCGGGCCCTTCGAGGCCGAGGGTGTAGGCCACCCGGCCGGAGGCCACGCCGAGGGAGCTGCCGTTGCCGATGTACGCCTCAAGGTCGCCGGCGACCGCGCGGACCCGGCCGGCCGCGTAGTCCGCGTACATCAGTCCGGCGAAGACGCCGGTGCGGGAGCCGCGCAGGGACAGCGGGTCGATCCCGGCCCGTTCGAACGCCTCCCAACTGGTCTCCAGGAGCATCCGCTGCTGGGGGTCCATGGCCAGCGCCTCGCGGGGCGAGATGCCGAAGTGTTCGGCGTCGAAGTGGCCGATGTCGTGCAGGAAGGAGCCTTCCCTGGCGTAGCTGCGGCCGAAGCGGTCCGGGTCCGGGTCATAGAGCCCGTCCAGGTCCCAGCCGCGGTCGGTGGGGAAGAGCGAGGTCATGTCGGTGCCGTCCAGGACACAGCGCCACAGGTCCTCGGGTGTTTCGATGCCGCCGGGGTAGCGGCAGCTCATCGCGACGATGGCGATCGGCTCGTCGGTGGCGCCGGTGGTGCGCCGTACGGGGGCGGCGGGTGTGACGGTGCGCAGGATGGTGTCGCGCAGTTGGCGGGCGAGCGCCGCCGCGTTGGGGTGGTCGAAGAGGATGGTGGCGGGCAGTCGGAGGCCGGTGGCCGTGTTCAGCCGGTTGCGCATCTCCAGCGCCGTCAGGGAGTCGAAGCCGAGTTCGGTGAAGGCCCGGTCGGCCGCGATGGCGTCGGCGTCGCCGCCGGCGTGCCCGAGCACCACGGCGGCCTGGACGCGGACCAGGTCGGTGAGCATGCGCAGTTGTTCGGCGGCCGGCCGCCCGGTCAGCCGCCGGACCAGCGCGCCGGCCTCTTCGGTGCGCGAGACCGTACGCCGCTGCGCGGGGATCAGGCCGCGCAGTACGGGCGGCAGCTCGCCGTCCAGGCGGCGCAGTGCCGCCAGGTCGAGGCGTACGGGTGCCAGCACGGGCGCGCCGTGGGCGAGGGCTGCGTCAAAGAGCGCGAGGCCCTGTTCGGCGGAGAGCGGCAGTACGCCGCTGCGTTGGATGCGGCTGCGGTCGGTCGCGCTGAAGTCCTCGCGCATCAGTCCGCTCTGTTCGGCCCACAGGCCCCAGGCGAGGGAAGTCGCGGGCCGTCCCTGGGCCTGCCGGTTGTGGGCGAGCGCGTCGAGGAATGCGTTGCCCGCCGCGTAGTTGCCCTGCCCCAGGCTGCCGATGATGCCGGCGACCGATGAGAACAGGACGAAGGCGGCAAGGTCCGCGTCGCGCGTCAGCTCGTGCAGGTGGAGCGCCGCATCGACCTTGGGCCGCAGCACGCCGGCCACCCGTTCGGGGGTCAGCGCGGCGATCACCCCGTCGTCGACCACGCCGGCGGTGTGTACGACCGCAGTCAGCGGGTGGGCGTCGGGTACGGCGGCCAGGGTGGCGGCCAGGGCCGTACGGTCCGCGGTGTCGCAGGCGAGGATCTGCACGTCGGCGCCGAGCGCGGTGAGCTCGTCGGTCAGCGCGGCGGCACCGGGCGCGGCGGGCCCGCGGCGGCTGGTCAGCAGCAGGTGCCTGGCCCCGTGCGCAGTCACCAGGTGGCGGGCGAGGAGTGCGCCGAGCGCGCCGGTGCCGCCGGTGACGAGCACCGTGCCGTCGGGGTCGAAGGCCGGCCGCTCGGTGTCGACCTCGGGCATCCGGGCCAACTGCGGTACGTACGGGGTGCCGGCGCGGAGCGCGAGTTGGGGCGCTCCGCCGGCCATGGCACCCGGCAGGGCGATGAACGATGCGGGGTGGTCGTCGGTGTCGATGAGCTGGATGCGGCCCGGGTTCTCGGACTGTGCCGAGCGGACCAGTCCGCCGGCCGCCGCTGCCGCCGGGTCGGCGACGCCCTCGTCCTGTCCGGTCGCCACGGCACCGCGGGTGAGGAACACCAGCCGGGCCGCCCCGAAGCGCGCGTCACCCAGCCATTCCTGGACGGTCGACAGGGCCAGATTGACCGCGTCGTGCACGGCCCCCGCCGTCGGCTGCGATGCCGTTTCCGCAGGCCAGGGCATGATCACAAGCTCTGGTAGGTCCACTCCCGCATCGATCGCGGCGGCCAGTGCCGCCAGGTCCGCGTACCGCGGGAGGTCGGCGTACGCGGCGGGGCTGGGACGGGTGGGTGAAGTCGGGGGTACCGACGCGTTGGCTGTGTCGGTCTGACGGGGCGCGCTGTGTGTGCCGGGTGTACTAGGTGTGGCGGGTGTGTTGGGTTGGGGGGTGTCGGATGCGTTGTCTGCAACGGATGCGTGGGTTGGGTCTGCCGGGGTGGTCGGGGGTGCGGGGTGGGGTGGGGTGATCAGGTGGGTCAAGTGGGTTGGGTTGGTTGGGTCGCGGTGGTCGGCTCGGGTGGCGTGGTCGGTGGTGGTGCCTCGGGGGGTGATGAGGACGGCTCGCAACGGGCCGGTGGCGGCTGGTTCGGCGGCGGGCCTCGGCAGTTCCGCCCAGTGCAGGCCGTACAGCGGGTCGCGGCGGGACGCGGTCGCGGCGGGCAGGGCCTCCGCCGAGACCGGGCGTACGGTCAGCCGTCCGACGGTCGCCACCAGGCGGCCCGTGTCGTCGGTCAACCGCAGTGCCACCGCGTCGGGCGCGGTACGGACGAGCTGGGCGCGGACGTGTGCCGCACCCTGCGCTGCCAGGTGTACGTCGCGCCAGGAGAAGGGCAGCGCCACCGGGCCCGCGGTCGGATCGGCCAGGTCAGCAAAGGCGCCGAGGCCCAACAAGTGCTGGCAGGCGTCCATCAGGGCCGGGTGGATGCCGAACCTGCCGGCGTCGAACCCGACCTGTTCGGGAAGGACGACCTCGGCGAGTACCTGCTCGCCGTGCAGCCAAGCGGCCCGTACGCCGCGGAAGGCCGGGCCGTAGACGATCCCGGTGTGGGTCAGCCAGTCGTAGAAACCGTCGGTGTCGACGGGTTGGGCGTCCTGCGGCGGCCAGGTCTCGGCGGGCCAGGTCTCGGCGGCTGACGCCGGATCGCCGCCGGCCGGGCCCGCGGCGCCGACCTGGGGCGGGGTGGAGATCAGGGTGCCGGAGGCGTGCCGGGTCCAGGGGTGGTCGGCCTCCGCGCCGTCGGGTCCTGTGGGTTCGGGTCGGGAGTACACGCTGATCGCACGACGCCCTCCATCGAGCGCGTCGACACGCACCTGAAGCTGTACGGCGCCGTCTTCGGCGAAGGCGAGCGGTGTCTCAAGGGTGAGCTCTTCCACGGTTCCGCACCCGGTGTGTTGGCCGGCGTGCAAAGCAAGCTCCAAAAACGCCGTACCCGGCAACAACACCCGCCCCAACACCAC
>NZ_JBEHZD010000597.1:0-4405 GCF_040240285.1 Streptomyces sp. HSW2009
CCGGAGCAGGCACATCCCGAGCAACCCCACACACCGGACCACCCACCGCGCCCTCGGCCACGGCCCGCACCCCCGCGACCATCTCCCCCACGTCCCGCCCCCACACCACCGCACGGTGCTCCAACACCGCACGCCCCGAAACCAACGACCACCCCACATCACCCACACCTACACCAGACCGCTCCCCCACCCACCCAGCAAGCCGCCCCGCCTGCCCCCGCAACCCCACCACCGAACGACCCGACACCACCCACGGAACCAACCCACCCAACCCCGCGTCCCGCTCCCCGTCAGCGTTCGCCGCCCCACCCATGGTCTCCACGGACTCCGGGACGGCCTCCACGGACGGAGCCGCTTCGAGGATCACATGGGCGTTGGTGCCACTGACGCCGAACGAGGAGACACCCGCCCGCCGCGGCCGGCCCGCATCCGGCCACGCACGGGACTCCGTAAGAAGCTCCAACTGCCCAGTTGACCAGTCGACATGGGGAGACGGCGCATCCACATGCAGCGTCCGCGGCAACACCCCGTGCCGCAACGCCAGCACCATCTTGATCACACCCGCCGCACCCGCAGCCGCCTGGGTGTGACCGATGTTCGACTTCACCGAACCCAGCCACAACGGCGCGCCGTCCTCCCGCCCCTGCCCATACGTCGCCAACAACGCCTGCGCCTCGATCGGGTCACCCAACCGCGTCCCCGTACCATGCGCCTCCACCACATCCACATCCGACACAGACAACCCCGCCGAACCCAACGCCGCCCGAATCACCCGCTCCTGCGACGGGCCATTCGGCGCGGTCAGCCCGTTGGACGCGCCGTCCTGGTTCACCGCCGAGCCCCGCACCACCGCCAACACCGGGTGGCCGTTGCGCCGCGCGTCCGACAACCGCTCCACCAACACCAACCCCACGCCCTCACCCCACCCCGTACCATCCGCACCCGCCGCAAACGACTTGCACCGGCCGTCCACCGCCAACCCACGCTGCCGCGAGAACTCCACGAACGCCTGGGGTGAGGCGAGGACCGCGACGCCGCCGGCCAGGGCCAGATCGCATTCACCCGAGCGCAGCGCCTGGCTCGCCAGATGGAGGGCGACCAGCGACGACGAACACGCCGTGTCCACCGTCACCGCGGGGCCCTCAAGGCCCAGCGCGTACGAGACCCGACCGGAGATGACACTGGTGGCGCTGCCGGTCAGTAGGAAGCCCTCCTGGCCTTCCGGGATGGACTGGGACGTGGCGCGGTAGTCCTGGGCCATGGCGCCGACGAAGACACCGGTCTGGCTGCCGCGTAGCGAAGTCGGGTCGATGCCGGCGGCCTCGCACGCCTCCCAGGAGGTTTCCAGCAGGAGACGCTGCTGCGGGTCCATGGACAGGGCCTCGCGCGGCGAGATGCCGAAGAAGTCGGCGTCGAAGTGGATGGCGTCGTGGACGAAGCCACCCTCGCGCACGTAGGAGGTGCCGGGGTGGTGCGGGTCAGGGTCGTAGAGGCCCTCGATGTCCCAGCCGCGGTCGGTCGGGAAGGGGGCGATGGCGTCGGTGCCGGCCAGCAGCATCTGCCACATGTCCTGCGGGGACGCCACCGCGCCCGGGTAGCGGCAGCTCATGCCGACGATGGCGATCAGGTCGTCGTCGGTGGCCGGGGTGGCCCGGCCCCGGCCGGCGGGTGCCACCTCGGGGGCGCCGTCGTCCAGGGTGCCGACCAGTTCGGCACGCAGGTGAGTGGCGAGCGCTTCGGGCGTCGGGTAGTCGAAGACGAGGGTGGCCCGCAGTCGCAGCCCGGTGGCCTGGTTCATGCGGTTGCGCAGCTCGACGGAGGTGAGCGAGTCGAAGCCGAGCGCCTTGAACGGGCGTTGCGGGCCGATGGCGTCGGGCGTGAGGTGGCCGAGGACCGCGGCGGTCTCGCGGCGTACGAGGGTCAGCAGGGTCTGGTGTCGTTCGGTGGTGGAGAGTCGGGTGAGTCGGTCGGCCAGGGTGGTGTCTGGGGCGCCGGTCGCCGCTGCCCGGCGGGGTCGGGTGTGGGTGAGGTCGCGCAGCAGCGCCGGCAGCGGGTCCTGTCGGCCGAGGACGGTGAGGTCGAGCCGGGCGGGGACCAGGGTGGCTCGGTTGTGTGCGCGTGCAGCATCGAACAGGGCGAGCGCCCGCTCGGTGGGCAGCGCGGTGACGCCGGAGCGCGCCATGCGGCCGATGTCGTCCTCGCCGAGGTGGCCGGTCATGCCGCTGGCCTGCGCCCACAGGCCCCAGGCGAGGGAGGTGGCGGCGAGGCCGCGGGCGCGGCGGTGGTGGGCGAGGGCGTCGAGGAAGGCGTTGGCGGCTGCGTAGTTGGCCTGCCCCGCGCCGCCGAACGTGCCGGCCATGGAGGAGAACAGCACGAACGCCTCCAGGTCGTACGGGCGCGTGAGTTCGTGCAGGTTCCAGGCCGCTGTCACCTTGGGGCGGAGCACCCGGTCGAGTTGGTCCGGGGTGAGGGCTTGGAGTGCGGCGTCGTCGATGGCGCCGGCTGCGTGCACGACCGCGGTCAGCGGGTGGCGGTCAGGCAGGGTGTGCAGCAGGGTGGCCAGGGCCTGGCGGTCCGCGGCGTCACAGGCGGCGATGGTGACGTGCGCGCCGAGCCCGGTGAGTTCCGCTTGCAGTTCGGCCGCGGATGCGGCGTCCTGGCCGCGCCGGCTGGTGAGCAGCAGGTGGCGTACGCCCTGGTGGGTGACGAGGTGGCGGGCGACGAGGCCGCCGAGGGTGCCGGTGCCGCCGGTGATGAGGACGGTGCCTTCCGGGTTGCTGGGCAGCGGCCCGGTGGGGCCGGGCGGCAGGGTGAGCACGATCTTGCCGGTGTGGCGGGCCTGGCTGAGGTGCCGGAAGGCGTCGGCGGCGTGCTGGACGTCCCAGGTGGTGACGGGCAGCGGGCGCAGGGTGCCGGTCTCGAAGAGGGTGTGCAGTTCGGCCAGGATCTCCTGGATGCGGTCCGCTCCCGCGTCCATCAGGTCGTACGCCTGGTAGCCGATGCCCGGGTGGTCGGCGGCGATGACGTCGGGTTGCCTGATGTCGGTCTTGCCCATCTCCAGGAACCTGCCGCCGGGGGCCAGCAGGCGCAGCGACGCGTCCACGTAGTCGTGGGCGAGGGAGTTGAGGACGACGTCGACGCCACGGCCGCCGGTCGCGGTGCGGAACGCGTCCTCGAAGCCGAGGTCGCGGGAGGAGGCCAGGTGCTGGTCGTCCACCCCTTGGGAGCGCAGGGTGTGCCACTTGGCGGGGCTTGCGGTGCCGTACGCCTCCACGCCCCAGTGCGCGGCCAGTTGGAGCGCGGCCGTGCCGACGCCGCCGGTCGCGGCGTGGACCAGCAGCGTTTCGCCGCTGCGGAGTCCCGCCAGGTCGATCAGGCCGTAGTAGGCGGTGACGAAGACGACGGGTACGGAGGCAGCCTGGGCGTAGGACCAGCCGGTGGGGACGGGGGTGAGGAGCCGGTGGTCGGCGGTGGTGACGGGTCCGGTGCCGCCGGAGAACAGGCCCATGACGCGGTCGCCCGGCGCACAGGTGGTGACGCCGGGACCGGTCTCCAGGACCACACCGGCGCCCTCGCCGCCCGGCGGTCGGGTGTCGTCAACCATGCCGAGGGCGACCACCACGTCGCGGAAGTTGAGCCCGGCGGCGCGGACGGCGACGCGGACCTGACCCGGCGCGAGGGGTGTGTCGGTGAGCTCGGGGTGGGGCACCAGGCCGAGGTCGTCCAGGGTGTTCCCGCCGAGCAGGTCGAGCCGCCAGGCGACCGCGTCCGGCGGCGTCATCGTCGCGGCCCGACGCGCCCTGGCCAGCCGCGGCGCCGACAACGTGCCGGTACGGAGGGCTAGTTGAGGCTCTGCCGTGGCCAGGGCGGCGGGCAGTGCGCGGTAGGAGGCGGGGTGGTCGTCGAGATCGATGAGGTGGAACCGGTCGGGGTTCTCGGTCTGCGCGGCACGGACCAGGCCCCACACCGCCGCGGCGGCCGGGTCGCGGACGTCCTCGCCGTGGTGACCGGGTACGGCGCCGCGGGTGAGCAGCACCAGCGGGAGGTGGGCGAAGCGCGGTTCGGCGAGCCAGCGGCACAGTTGCTGGTGCACACGGTGCACGTGCCCTGCGGCGGCCCGGGCCACGTCGCCGGCTTGGTCATCCGGGTTGCCTGGGTCATCCGGGTTGGCTGCGTCAGCCAGACCGCCCGGGTCGCCCAGGTCGGTGAAGCAGGTGAGGGCGACGACGTCGGGGACGGCGCTTGCGGTGTCGCTGATGGTGGCGCCTGCGGTGTCGCTGGCGCCGGCCCCCCCCGCCCGGGGGCCCCGGGGGGCGGGGGGGGGGGGGGGGGGTTTAAAAACGACCCCCCCCCCGCCCCAGCCCCCCCGACGGGGGCCCCGCCGGGCGGGACCCCCTCCAGATAC